>JAFYCG010000014.1 GCA_017539825.1 Solobacterium sp.
ATGTCTGCATATTCAAATGCAGGTCCGATTTCTTCCAGATCCAGCTGATCAAGCTGATCTTCAAAAACCACACAATGCGGATTTCCGACAGAAAGCGCCGTGATATGATAGGTTTCTCCTGCTACCTGATACGGGACATTCACAATTTCTTTCCTGTTTTCCAGATTCGCAGGAATCCTTTCACTGTTCCATACCACCTCTCCCATATCTACGGTAACAGTTCCTGCTTTTCCTTCTCTTGTATACAGCTTTAACCGGTGAATTCCTTCGGCAGTTTCAACCGTCATTTCCTCTTTTCTGCAAATGCCTTTATCATAAAGATATTTGCCGATACAGCGCAGATTATTACCGGCTGTCTTTCCTTCACTGCCATCACTGTTAAATGTGCGCATTTTTGCATCTGCAACCTGTGATTTTTCAATCAGTACGATGCCATCGGCTCCTATGCCGAAATGCCTTTGCGACATCATGACGCTTAGAGATTCCGGACTGGTTATCTGTTCGTCATAATTCTCGATAAATATATAATCATTACCGCAATCATGCATCTTCGTGAAATGGATCTTTTCCCTTTCTTTTTCCATATGATTGATATCAACAAGTTCCGTATTATAAACGGTATATCTGCCGGCAATCATATCAGCTAATGCATTTGCAGTATCTATGCTTGTCAGACAAGGAATATTCAGATACATTGCTTTCTTATGCAACGTGCGGAAATCTCCGACTGTATTATCCTTGACTGCGCCTGTGTATACGATGTAACAGATTTTATTGCTCTCCATGAGAGCAAGTATATCATCCAGGTTTTCTGCAGTTGTGACAGGTATGCCAAGGCTTTCAATAATCCGGGCAGTTCCAGCAGTTGCATACAATTTCATGCCGAGATCGTACAGCTTTCTCGATACATTCAGAATTTCCTGATAATCGTATTCGGCAACACTTAACAGAATTCCTTTTTTCTGTTCATTGCGATGTTCATTGACTGAAAAGCCTGCAGCACACAAGCCTTTAAACAATGCCTGAGGAAGGGTTTTCCCTATACCAAGCACTTCCCCGGTAGACTTCATTTCCGGTCCGAGAAGTGAATTGGCATCTGCCAGTTTTTCAAAAGAGAATACCGGTACTTTTACACAACTGTAAATCGGCCTTTTATATAAACCTGTTCCATAGCCAAGATCATGCAGAGATTTTCCAACCATCACCCTGGTAGCAAGATCCGCGATCGGAATACCTGTGACTTTGGAAATATACGGCACAGTTCTGCTGGCTCTCGGATTCACTTCAATGACGTAAAGACTGCCGCCATACAACAGATACTGAATATTGACCAGACCCTTCGTACGCATCGCAAGAGCCAGACGTACAGATACATCACATATTCTTTCGATCTCCCTGTCATTCAGATTATATGGCGGAAAGACAGCGATTGAATCACCTGAATGAACGCCTGCACGTTCAATATGTTCCATGATTCCGGGAATCAGGACATTGGTTCCATCGCATACCGCATCTACTTCAATCTCCGTACCGGGAAGATACTGATCCATCAAAACAGGATTTTCAATACCCTGTTCGAGGATTCTTTCCATATACTCTTTTACATCATCCGTATCTCTGGCGATGGTCATATTCTGGCCGCCGATTACATAAGAAGGCCTTAACAACAGCGGGAAATGAATTCTTTTAGCAGCTGCAAGAGCTTCATCCATTGTTAATACAGCTTCTCCTTTCGGACGAAGAACATGGAGATCTTCTAACAATGCATCAAATCTTGCCCTGTCTTCTGCCAGATCAATGCTTTCGGCACTCGTACCGAGAATCCGGATTCCTTTTTCATGCAGAAACTTCGTCAGACGTATTGCCGTCTGTCCTCCGAAGGCAACAACAACACCGACAGGTTTTTCAACCTCTATCACATTCCACACATCCTCAGGGCAAAGAGGCTCAAAATACAGCCTGTCTGCCGTATCGTAGTCGGTTGAGACAGTCTCCGGATTATTGTTGATGATAACGACATCATAACCCATTTCCTGCAATGTCCATACACATCTTACAGAGGAATAATCAAACTCAATGCCCTGTCCGATGCGGATCGGTCCTGAGCCAAGTACAATGACTACATCACGTCCGCTTCTTTGAAAAGACCTTGCCTCACAATCCTCATCACAACACGAATAAAAATACGGTGTTTTGGAGGAAAACTCTGCCGCACATGTATCAACCATCTTATACGAAAAAGCAATATGATCCGGCAGTTCTGCACCGCTGATCCTCTTCAAAGCTTCATCCGTATAACCGAGATGTTTCCCTTTTTTATACAATTGGGGCGTCAGATGATTCTGAATCTGTTCTTCATATTCTGTCAGCTTTTTCAGCTTGTTCAGAAAGAACAGATCTATTTTCGTCTTAGCATGAATCTCTTCTGCAGATATACCCTGTTTTAATGCCTCAAAGATGGTAAATAATCTGCGGTCGTCCTGCTCCGAGAGACGATCAAGAACACTTTTCTCATAAAGCGGCTGTGCATTCAGCGTATCCAGTCCGATCTCTGCCCCGCGGATCGCTTTCAATAAAGCCGCTTCAAACGAATGGCCGATAGCCATAACTTCTCCTGTCGCTTTCATCTGCGTGGACAGATGCCGGTCTGATCCGGCAAATTTGTCAAACGGCCACTTCGGAAATTTCACCACGACATAATCCAGGACAGGCTCAAAACATGCCGTAGTCTTACCGGTTACGGCATTTTCAATTTCATCCAGCGCGTAACCCAAAGCCAGCTTTACCGCAATCTTTGCGATCGGATAACCTGTCGCTTTGGAAGCCAGTGCAGAAGAACGTGAAACTCTGGGATTCACTTCAATCACGGCATATTCAAAACTGTCGGGATTTAATGCAAACTGCACATTGCATCCGCCGACAATCCCAAGTTCATTGATAATCGCAAAGGCAGCACTTCTCAACATCTGAAACTCTTTGTCAGCAAGTGTCAGGCATGGTGCCACAACAATGCTGTCTCCGGTATGAATTCCTACCGGATCGACGTTCTCCATGGAACATACCGCAATGCAGTTGCCCTTTGCATCACGCATCGTTTCAAATTCGATTTCCTTCCATCCGGCTACAGATCTTTCAATCAATACCTGATGAATCGGTGACATTTCCAGTCCTGTATGAAGAATTTCCTTCAGCTGTTCTTTATTTTCGGCAATTCCGCCGCCGCTGCCTCCCAAAGTGAATGCAGGACGGACGATCACAGGATAGCCGATCTTTTCTCCGCATAAAATGCCGTTTTCTTCATCCGTGGCAATTTCCGAAGCCACAACAGGCTGATGTATTCTGTGCATGGCTTCACGGAACAGATCACGGTCTTCACTTCTTTTGATTGCTTCCAGTTCTGTGCCCAGAATGCGTATGCCGTTTTCCTTCAGCCATTCACCAAGCTGCATTGTCAGTGTCAGGCCTGTCTGTCCGCCCAGTCCGGCCAGAATACTGTCCGGTTTTTCTTTTATGATGATTCTCTTCAAAGTATCTGCATTTAACGGTTCCAGGTAGATTTCATCCGCCATTCTGTTATCCGTCATAATTGTTGCCGGATTGGAATTCACAAGAACAACATTCAATCCCTCTTCTTTCAAAACCGTGCATGCCTGTGTGCCGGCATAATCAAATTCTGCTGCCTGTCCTATGACAATCGGACCGGACCCGATCAGCAAAACCTTCTGTATAGAGTTATCTTTGGGCATATCCAGCCTCCATCATCTTCAGAAAATGGTCAAACAGAAAGGAGGTATCTTTTGGACCGGCGCATGCTTCCGGATGAAACTGCACCGTAAAAATACCGTTTTCCGTATCTTCCATACCTTCACACGTTCCATCATTCACGTTGACAAACCGCATATCCTCACAACCTTCTACGGCATATCCGTGATTCTGTGATGTGATATATGTTCTTCCGGTTACCATGTCTTTCACCGGCTGGTTTCCGCCACGATGACCGAATTTCATTTTATATGTTTTATACCCTTTGGCTAATGCCATCAGCTGATGTCCAAGACATATGCCGAACACCGGTTTCTTTCCGATCAGATTCCGGATGGTCTGAATGCAGATTGTATTTTCCGCAGGATCACCCGGTCCGTTGGACAGTACTATCCCATCGGGATTAAGACGTAAGATGGAATCCGCATCCTGATCATACGGCACAACAGTCACTTCACAGTTTCTTTTCAGTAATTCACGGATGATGTTCCTTTTTACGCCAAAATCAATCAGAACAACTCTGTATTGTGTTTTTTCCGGATGGAATACGGTTACTTCTTTACGGGATACTTCCGGAACCATCCCCTCAATCGCATAGTTTTGAATGATATTCCTGTCTTCAGGAATATCATTGAATATAACTGCATTGATCACGCCTTTTTCCCTGATTTTCTTCACCAGGCTGCGCGTGTCAATTCCACAGATACCGGGTATCTTTTTTTCTTTGAGAAAGGCATTCAGGGTGTTTTCACACCGGAAATTTGAAGGCTGCTCGCAATACTCTCTGACAACAAATCCTTTCAGCCATGCTTTTCCTTCTTCATCTTCCGTATTCATGCCGTAATTTCCAATCAGAGGAAATGTGCATATGACAATCTGTCCTGCATAGCTGGGATCCGTCAGTGTTTCAATGTATCCGTTCATTCCCGTCGTAAAAACAAGTTCTCCGATACATTCCCCTTCATCACCAAAAGATTCTCCTTCATACACCGTTCCATCTGCCAGTACCAGATATCTTTTCATGATATTTATCCTTCTTTTAATGCTTCTTTGATCACTTCAATTGCCTGATCCAGAAGATCATCCTCAATATTCAAAGCCGGAAGCAGACGTACACGATTGTGTCCTGCCGTCAATACAAGAACATGGTTTTTCAGACATTCTGCTGCAACATCCGAAGCTTTTTTAGACGATGGTTCTATGCCGATCATCAGACCTAAACCGCTGACGGATTTGACACCTTCTGCATTCGCAAATGCATCCTTGATTTTCTGCCCTTTACGTCTGACTTCTGCAAGCAGAGTATCATCGAGTCTTTTCAGGTTGCTCAATGCACCTGCACAAACAACAGGATTGCCGCCGAAAGTAGATCCGTTATCACCCGGGGCAAAGATGTCTTTAACCTTTTCACCAAGCATCGTACAGCCGATCGGCAGACCTCCGCCTAATCCTTTGGCTGTTGTTACAACATCCGGCATGATACCGTAATGCATAAACGCATATAATTCACCGCACCTGCCGTTGCCTGTCTGTACTTCATCAACAAGCAGAATGATATCTTCCTTCTGACAAAGCTCATAAACACCTTTAACGAATTCTTCAGAGAAGACATTGACACCGCCTTCTCCCTGCACGCATTCAATCAAAATACCCGCAACCTTCTCTGTTGCAACATATTTCTGTATATCATCCATATCCTTAGCATAAAGGAAACCGGGTGTCAGAGGCTGAAACAGCTCATGAAAGTGATCCTGCCCTGTAGCAGCAAGAGTGGTGAGTGTACGGCCGTGAAAACTGTCTGTCATGGTTATGATTTTATAACAGTCCGCCCCTTTTTTAGAACCGTATTTTCTGGCTGCTTTAATAGCACATTCATTTGCCTCTGCGCCTGAATTGCAATAGAACACTTTTTTCATGCCGGTTCTTTCGCACAGTTCCTTTGCCAACAATGCACATGGTTCGGTGTAGTAAAGGTTAGATGTATGCTGAAGAGACTGCAGCTGCTGAATCACAGCCTGCTGCCAGACAGGATCGCTGTAGCCGAAAAGGTTAACCGCAATTCCGGCACCCATGTCAATATATTTTGTTCCGTTTTCATCATAGGCAACAGAACCGCTTCCGCTTGTTAAGGCAACGTCAAATCTTGCATATGTGTTCGCAACATATGTGCGATCAATACTTTTTATCTCTTTCATCTCTACTCCTTTTCAATCAGTGTTCCTGCACCTTCATTCGTGAAAATTTCCATCAGTATTGCATGGGATACTCTTCCATCCAGAATAACTGCACTGTTTAATCCTTCTTCAATGGCATCCGTACAACAGCTGATCTTGGGAATCATTCCTCCGGAAACAATGTTTTGATCAATCAGTTCTTTGGCTTCAGACAGTGTCAGATGAGAAATCAGGGATTCCGGATCATTTTTGTCCTTCAGCACACCTTCAATATCTGTTAAAAGAATCATCTTTTTCGCCTGCAAGGTTGATGCAATCTTTCCTGCTGCCGTATCGCCGTTAATATTGTAAGTATTTCCCTCTTCATCACAGCCGAGCGTGGAGATTACCGGAATATATCCGTCATTCAGCAACGCTTCGATGACATTGGCATTGATCTTTGTGACATCTCCTACGTATCCATATTTCGGATTACGGATTTTTGCCTCAATAAGTCTGCCGTCCATTCCGGATAATCCGATTGCTTTGCCGCCTTTGGCCTGGACCATATTCACTAAGGATTTATTGATTTTCCCGGCCAGTACCATCTGTGCCAGATCGATTGTCTCTTTATCTGTGACACGCAATCCGTCAACGAAAGCCGGCTTTTTTCCTAACCGCATCATCAGTTCCGATAATTCAGGTCCTCCGCCGTGAACCAGAACAACCCTTATGCCGACTTTCCACAACAGGACAATATCTTCCATGACCTGCTGTTTTAATGTTTCATCAGTCATTGCATTGCCGCCGTATTTCACAACGATCGTTTCACCGACATAGTCATTTAAGTATGGTAAAGCCTGTATGAGCACCTCTGCTCTTTGCATATTCGTAATCATGTTCTGTAATCTCCGTTGATCTTCACATAGTCATATGTCAGATCGCAACCCCAGCAGGTCACCTCTTCATTACCCTCATGTAAAGAAATATCAATGATGACTTCATCTTCCTTCAGTATTTCCGCAGCTTTCTCTTCATCAAATGCAAGCCCTTTACCGTTTTTACAAACTGCAATATCACCTTTTGCAGAGGAAAAGGAAATGTCTGTTTTTAACGGATCAAAGCTCTCTCCTGAATAACCGAGTGCGCATAACACTCTTCCCCAGTTAGCATCACAACCGAAGATTGCTGCTTTTGTCAATGATGAGCCGATAACGGATTTTGCCAGAATTTCTGCTTTTTCTTCCGTTTCACAATCATGCACTCTGCAGGTGATCAGATGCTTTGCCCCTTCACCATCTTTTGCCATTTCTCTTGCCAGCGCCGTACATAATTGCAATAGAGCATCTTTGAATGTTTCATAATCCGCATTCTTCTCCGTGATCATTTCATTGCCTGCCATACCGTTAGCCAGAATGAGCAGGGAATCATTTGTGGATGTATCTCCATCCACGCTGATTCTGTTGAATGTCTGATCACAAACTTCTTTTAATGCTTCTTTCAATACAGAAGCATCAATGCATACATCGCTTGTAATATAACAGAGCATGGTTCCCATATTCGGATGAATCATGCCTGAACCTTTGGATATTCCGCCGATTCTGACCGTTGCATCACCCAAAGCAAAACAGACGGCTTTTTCCTTTTTGACCGTATCTGTTGTCATGATTGCTTTTGCGGCTGCATCTGATCCTGAAGCATCTGATGTCAGTTTTTCAATTAATTCAGGAAGTCCCTTCTCTATTGACTTTACATTCAGATCCACACCGATAACACCAGTAGAACCAATGAGAACATCCTGCTGATCAATTTGCAATGCTTCTGCAGTCAGACGCTGCATTTCCAGGGCATTTTCCATATCATGCGGTGCACATGCATTGGCGATTCCGCTGTTAGCGATAATGGCCTTTGCCTTAGGTACAGCAAGTGAATTCATTGAAACATATACTGGTGCTGCCTTAACGACATTTTTTGTAAACAAACCGGCTGCACTGCATTCCTTTTCCGAAACAATCAGCGCAAGATCATATTTCGTTTTGTTCGGCCTTATGCCGCAATGAATGCCTCCTGCTTTAAATCCTGCCGGTGCTGTTACTCCGCCATTAATCCATTCCATAATTTCCTCCTGTAAGTCCTGTTGTTTCGTCACATCCGAGAATAATATTCATATTCTGTATTGCTGCACCGCTTGCCCCTTTTCCCAGATTATCAAAACCGGAGATCAGAAGAATGCGGTCCTCATTACCGCGAACCGTAATTTCCATGTCATCTCTGCCTGACCAGGCATTGCCTGCCAGCATCGCTTCATCATGGTCACAGTAATGTATCATTCCGTTATTGTAAATTTGCTGATAAAGAGATTTGATATCTTCCATTGTTCCGTTCAGGTTTTCTTTGAACAGGGTAACAACGGTTTGCATGCCGCTGTAATAATCCGCAACAATCGGACAGAATGCCGGTGCTTTCTCAAGTCCTGAAATATACACCATCTCTTTCAAATGCTTGTGTTCCTGCGTCAATCCATACTGGCGCGGGGCATCAAGAAGGATGCTCCTTTCGGATGATTCATATTCAGCGATCATCTTTTTTCCGCCGCCGGAATAGCCGGTTAATGAGAAACAGGTCAGCCTTGCATCTTTTTGGATCAAGCCGCTTTTTACCAACGGCTGCACAAGGGTAATGAAACCTGAAGCATGACATCCGGGATTGGCAATTCTCTTAGCATTTCTGATTTTGTCTCTTTGACCTTCCAGTTCAGGCAGACCATATGTCCATATGGTCCTGTGTGCTGTAGAAGTATCAATCACAACAGTATGATCATTTTCAATCATGTTTACAGCTTCTTTTGCGGCTGCATCAGGAAGACAAAGGAACACTATATCTGCATTGTTCATTGCTTCCTTACGCAATGCATCATCATGTCTTTGTTCAAAAGGAATACTGATGCATTCAATATCGCTTCTTTCCTGTAATCTTTCATGTATGCGAAGACCGGTTGTTCCATAACTACCGTCAATAAAGATCTTTTTCATTTGATTTGTCCTTCGATCCACTTGATCTGTTCCTGCACAGACGCAGGGCCTGTGCCTCCTTTCGAGATTCTTTTGTTCACGCAATTCTGCAGATTGATCGCTTCATAGAGATCTTGTGCAAAAAGGTCACTGTACTGCTGATATGTTTCCAAAGGCAATGTTTCAAGCACCTGATCTTCTTTTATGCATAAAGCTACGATTTCTCCTGAAATCTTATAGGCACTCCTGAAAGGAAGACCTTTGCTGACAAGATAATCTGCCAGATCTGTCGCATTGATAAATCCTTTTTGGGCAGCCTTTAACATGTCATCCGCATTCACCTTCATCGTATGAATCATGCCTGTGAATACAGGCAGGCACATCTGTACTGTATCAATCGTATCAAACACGGCTTCCTTGTCTTCCTGCATATCCTTATTGTAGGCAAGCGGCAATCCCTTCATAGCAGTAAACAGGCTCATCATATCACCATATACTCTTCCTGCCTTGCCTCTGACCAGTTCCGCCATATCCGGGTTTCTCTTTTGCGGCATGATGGAAGAACCGGTTGTATAGGCATCGGACAGGGAAATAAAGTGAAATTCCCAGCTTGACCAGAGAATAATCTCTTCAGAAAATCTGGATAAATGCATCATCAGAATGGACAGATCACTCATCATCTCTAAACAGAAATCCCTGTCTGAAACACTGTCTATACTGTTCATCGTCACAGAATCAAAGCCGAGAAGCTCTGCTTCATAATCACGGTCAGTATTGTACGTCGTACCGGCAAGAGCGCATGCACCGATCGGAGAAATATTCATCCTCTTTTTCATATCGGAAAGACGCTCCAGATCCCTGACCAGCATCATGGCATATGCCAGGATGTGATGGGCAAACAATATCGGCTGTGCCCTTTGCATATGGGTATATCCCGGCATAATCACATCCTGATATTCTTCGGCTTTTTCTTTGATCACAAGAATCAGTTCCCTGATCAGTTTCTGTATCTGTTCTGTCTGGTTTCTCAGATACATGCGGATATCCAGTGCCACCTGATCATTTCTGCTTCTTGCCGTATGCAGCTTTTTCCCTGCTTCACCGATTCTGTTTGTCAGAACTTCCTCCACAAACATATGGATGTCTTCACACAACGGATCAAATGACAGCTTCCCGTTATCAATATCCTCCAGAATGCCTTGTAATCCATCAATGATCTGCTGTGCATCCTGCTGAGGAATAATGTTCTGCTTTGCAAGCATTTTCGCATGTGCCATGGAACCTGTAATATCCTAACGATACATACGGCTGTCAAAATGAATGGATGAATTAAAATCATCAGCAAGCTGGTCAGTATTTCCGCTTGTAACACCTTTCCACATTTTTGCCATGGCACACACCTTCCTATTTCTTCAGTTTCTTATCCAGCATTGCCTGTACCTGGATCGGCAATCCGTAAAGATTGATAAATCCTTTGGAATCCGTCTGATCGTAATCAGATTCGCCAAAAGAGGCAAGTTCTTCATTATACAGGGAATACTCACTCCATACGCCGGCCTTCAGTATATTGCCCTTGTACAGCTTCAGTTTGACTTTACCTGTAACATTTTCCTGTGTCTTATCGACAAATGCAGATAAAGCTTCTCTTAACGGTGTATACCACTGTCCGTTATAAACAAGATCGGCAAATGTCAATGCAAGTTCAGCCTTTTTGTGTGCAGTCATTTTGTCCAGTGTAATGGTTTCCAGATATTCATGTGCTGCATACAGAATTGTTCCGCCCGGTGTTTCATAGATGCCTCTGCTCTTCATGCCTACCAGTCTGTTTTCTACAAGATCCAGTAAACCGATACCGTTTCTTCCGCCGATCTCATTCAGCTTCAGGATGATATCTTTGGCACTCATCTTTTCACCGTTCAATGTTACAGGAATACCGCTTTCAAATTCCATTTCGATGGTTTCAGGTTCATCCTTTGCCTGCATCGGAGAAACCATCATCTCCAGGAAACCCGGTTTTTCAATCTGAGCTTCATTGCCCGGATCTTCCAGATCCAGTCCCTCATGGCTCAGATGCCACATATTCTTATCTTTGGAATAATTGGTTTCCCTGGATATTCTCAAAGGAATATTATGCGCTTCGGCATAATCAATTTCCTCATCTCTGGATTTGATGGACCATTCTCTCCATGGAGCAATAATCTGCATATGCGGAGCAAAATGCTTGATTGTCAATTCAAATCTGACCTGGTCATTTCCTTTACCTGTACAACCATGGCAGATTGCATCTGCACCTTCTTTCAAAGCAATATCCACAAGTCCTTTTGCGATGACAGGTCTTGCATGGCTTGTTCCCAGCAAATATCCTTCATAAACTGCGTCTGCTTTCATGCATGGAATGATAAAATCATTGACATATTCATCCATCAGATCCAATACGTAGAGCTTGGAAGCACCTGTTTTCTTGGCTTTTTCTTCAAGGCCTTCCAGTTCATCTGCCTGACCGACATTTCCGCTTACGGCGATGACTTCACAGTTGTTGTAATTTTCTTTGAGCCATGGAATGATAATGGAAGTATCCAATCCCCCACTGTACGCTAATACTACTTTTTTGATGTCTTCTTTTTTCATACCTTCCTCCAAATAAAAACGTCCTTCATCAACTAAAGGACGATCAATACCGCGGTGCCACCTTACTTCCTTCGGACAGATTCCGAAGACCCCTCTTTCCTTTAACGCAGGTGTTACGGATCCTGCTCACAATTTCGCAGGACCTGCTCCATGGCACGTTCTTACCGCTTTCCTTTACCCCCTTCCACCATACAGGGCTCGCTTCAAAGCTTTTGCGGAAATACTACTCCACTTCATTGCATGATACTATTTTATCCATTTTGAAAACGATTGCAAGGAAAAATGTAAATTTTTTCTAAATTATTGTAAAATGCATATATTTTTACAGATTTGTACAGTCTGTTGAAACCCAAAACATGTGTTCTCTTTTTTCCTTCTCTGAAATCTTCAGAAACTGTTATAATTTATACGGAGGAAATAATTATGTGCATTTTCTGTGATATTATTGAAAATAAAATTCCATCAAAAAAAGTTTACGAAGATGAAAATGTTCTGGCCATCCTGGACATTTCACAGGTTACCTGCGGACATACTCTCGTCATGCCGAAGAAACATTTCAAAAATATTCTTGAAGCAGACGAGGATACCGCATGCAAATGCATTTCCGTTGCGCAGAAGCTGGCACGTCAGATTGTTGAAAACCTTGATGCCAAGGGATGCAACATTCTGAACAACTGCAATGAAATTGCAGGCCAGTCTGTTGATCACCTGCATTTCCATATCATTCCGAGATATTCCGAAAACGATTCCATAAAGATTGCTTTTGAAGAATCACCGGAACAGGATCTCGATGAAGTCCTTGCCAGGATCAGAGGATAAACTATGCCTACCGCTTTATATTATCTGCATGACCCGTTTGCACCGGAGCCAAACAAAGCCCCGAGACTTGGATCTGCCGTGGTCATCATGGCAGACGGAAAGATCTTATTGGAACACCGTAAAGACAACTTCCACTGGGGCATTGTCTCCGGAGACATTCATAATGCGGAATCTTTCCGCCATTGTGCCATTCGCACTGCCATCGAAGAAACAGGCATTCATCTGAAGAATGAACAGCTGCATGAATTAAAGCTGTTTGATGATCCTACCAGAATCGTTTCCTACCTTGAAGGAAACATCTATCGCATGATCTCCGTCGGATTCTATGCCGACCTGTTTGCCATTCCTGAAACTGTCTGCGGTGATGAAAGCCTTGAACTCAGATGGGTTGATCCGATGGAACTGGATCGTTACCATATCATCCCTACGCATATTGAGATTCTCGAGGAATTCTTCAGAAAGACCAAAAAGAGCTGCAAGCTGGATCTGAATATTTTCAGAAGATCCTGATATCCGGAGGATAACATGATTACCGGAATCCATCATGTATCAATGAAATGCGATTCGATGGACGAATTCCTGAAAGAAAAATCCTTCTATTGCGATCTGCTTGGACTGACTGTCAAAAGAGAATGGAATGAAGGCATCATGATTGATACAGGAAACGGTCTGATCGAAATCTTTCATAACGGGACAGGAACAAGATCCATCGGTGCGGTAAGGCATTTTGCTCTGGCTTCTGACAATGTGGATGAAGATATCGCAAAAATCCGCAATGCCGGTTATGAAGTATTCATTGAACCAAAAGATATCGTCATTCAGTCTGATCCGCCCTTTCCGGCAAGAATTGCCTTCTGCCGCGGTCCTTTGAATGAGGAAATTGAATTGTTCCAGGAAAAATAAGAAACACAAATAAAGAGCCGATGCATAAATCGGCTCTGTTTTTGTCTTTATTTTCTGTCAAACTCATACACTTTTTCCGCACAGGAGCGGAAATAACGGCTTGGAAAAATGCGGAATGACGTATCGTTCTTTTTACATGTATCAATCACCCAGTAATATTTATTGTGGGAAATACAGTCTGTCTGCAGCCAGACAATATCCGCATTGCGAATGACATCTGCAGGAACCTTCAAATCGACAATAAAGCGTATATTGCCCGCCAAAAGCTCCTTCATCTGTTTCAGCCATGCATCATGGCCGCCGAAGACGACCGTTTTCTTTTTCACTTCATAAGGAAAAGGAATTGTCATATTCGCTTTTGGTTCATACCCGTTATCCTGAATAAAAACAAGTTCGCGAAGATCAGCCAGTTCCTGACGCTCATTCTTTGTTTCCTGTTGCAGATCAATGAGTTTTTTATGCAGTTCATTCGCCTCCTTTTCCGATCTGTAAAGCGAATCCCGCAAAGAAACAATTTCCCTTTTCAAGCTTTCCATTTCTTTTGTACTGATAACCGATCCTTTTTCTTTGTCTTCTTTCTCTTCCGAACTGCCGAAGAAATCCTCCAATGATATTTGGAAATGTATATTTTTTGGCTCGTTCAGCTTTTCCGCTCCCATAACTATCATTCCAAAGAGAAAATTCTTCTGCTCAGCTGTCAGATTATATTGATCAAGTTTTTTTCTGTATGTATCAAAACGGGAAATATCTCTTGGTCCTGTTATGCCGGTTAAAGAATACAATATCTGTGCCGTATTTATCTCTTCGACAGTGTTTCTTTTCATTTCATCTTGTACACACATTCCATCTTTTTGTCCAGTACTCTTTTTTGCTTTCCAGGGAAGCTTCGATCCAGCAATCTGCATCATCATATAACACGGATAATAAAGCCAGACCAGTTCATTTCCCTGATCAATCATGTATAAAAAGGCAAAACACAACTCATATGGATCTTCAATCACAAGCTGTGTCATTATATCAATCAGCGTTTGATCATATAGTTCCTTCAAATCATCTTCGTTTTCACAAGCAAACGAAACGGCATGGCTGATAAAATCAACCATCTCATCACAGACTGTCTGCCCCTCTTTTGCCAAAACCTCAGACCGATGTACAAAAGCCATGTATTTATCGGCATGCCTGCAATCCATCTCTTTGTTTTGTCCGCCTCTTACCATAAAACCTCTTATGTAATTGCCTTCCTGTTGCAGAAACGGAAGTTCTTTTTTTAACTTTTCCTGATCTATTTGTAAATCCTTAAAGGAAACATCATATTTTTTCTCATACGCTTCCATTTCCCGTTTCAACTCAAAAATCCTATCATAATACATTCTCATCTTTTCAACGTAAACATTTAACCCTTGAAAAAACATTTCTACACACTTCCAAAAATGCATCTCAAAATGTGCTATTGCCTCCTCTGTTTTTTCTTTTGGCAGAAGCTGCATCAGACCATCAAAATATAAACGTGAGGGAACATCCTGATGATGATTGTTACGGGCGGTAATTTCATCCGCCAGAACACGATCGATACGTTTCTTTTTTCGATACCCGGAACAATCTTTGTTTCTTTGTCCCAGGATGTAAGCGATTGTCTTCAAAGTTTGTCCTGAATGTGTACAATCAGTAAAAAAAGGTTCAGAAAGCTTCTCTGTATCAATGTCACGATAATCCGGCATGCATCTGTTTGCCTCTTCTATCAGGTTACAGTCTTTTAAGACATCCGCCACCCATATCGCCGAAGCAAAAACAATATCAAAATTATTTTGTAAATTGACATAGGATAGATATGGCAGACTGTTGGCAAAAATAAACATATTTTCCTTGGAATAAATATCGGGAATATCCTCCGTAATTCCTTCAGTTTTCTCCATTATGACAGGGACATATTTTTCCAGAACTTCTCTTCTTTTCGTCACAAATGCGCTTTCATAATCACTTGTCAAAGGATTTTGAGAACCATCCTGTTTATTCTTTAAGATTCTTTCAACCTTGTTGAATTGTCTTCTGATTCTCTGATGCAGTTCATCCATATCATACTTTGTTTCTTCCATACAACACCTCTTTCTTTTCATCTTCTGTTTTGAAGCAATAGAGCAATTCTTTTTTGCTGCTTTTCTTCTATATAGTATTTATATGGAACAAAACTGCGTTTTTATCAAAAATTAATCAAAAACCGATACTTTCATACTGCAATCTGAAAATACGATGCATCCATGACATTTTCCCATAAAAAATGTGTCATAATATTGCCTATGACAAAAGACAGCAATATTGACATGATCCACGGCACCTTATGGAAGAATCTTTTTCGTTATGCCTTACCGCTGATGATTTCCAATGCCCTGATCATTTTCTTTCATTCCGCCGATACGATCATTGTGGGTAAGTTTGCAGGTCAAAGAGAACTGGCAGCAGTCGGATCAACAAGCCCTGTCAGCATCTTTTTTACGTGGGGATTCAGTGGTCTTTCGGTTGGTGCAGATGTCCTTGTATCACAAATGATCGGTGCAGGTAAAAGCGATGATATTCAAAAGGCAGTACACACATCCATAGCTATCGCTTTGTATGGCGGCATACTGATGACTGTCTTAGGTGTTTCGTGCACTTCCCTGTTCATGCAGATTCTTTCGACACCGAATGACATATTTTCCCTGTCCACACTGTATCTGCGCATCTATTTTCTGACCCTCCTGCCTGTCAGCCTGTTTGATTTTGCGGCGTCAATATTGCGTTCAAAAGGAGATACAAAGCGTCCTACGCTTTATCTCTCCGTTACGGGTCTTCTGAATGTTTTTCTGAATCTCATCTTTGTCATTGTCTTCCATTGGGGTGTAGCCGGTGTTGCAATTGCCACTGTCATTTCCCAGACTCTTGCGGCAATCCTGATTCTATGGGCACTCATCAAAGAAGAAGGAGATGTGCATCTGGATTTGCGGAAAATAAGAATGGATCCTTCGATTGCCATACAAACCCTGAAGATCGGCATTCCCTCTGCCTTACAGAATATGTTGTTTTCTCTTTCGAATATGGCAGTGCAGTCCAGCATCAATTCATTCGGATCTGTGGCTGTTGCGGGAAATGCAGCTGCTCTTGCAATAGAGGATTATGTATATGTCTTTGTGGATTCCTTCCCCAAAGCCGCAATCACCTTTACCGGGCAGAATTACGGTGCAAAAAACTATGCCAATATAAAAAAGATCCTCATGCATTGCCTTCTGATTACAACAGCCGGATCTGTACTTATAGGATGTTTCTGTACTGTTTACGGTAAATACCTTCTATATCTTTTCACAAACGAACAATCTGTCATTGAAGCAGGTTTGTATCGTTTGCGCTGGGTGACATTCTTTCTGTTTTTAAACGGCATTCTGGATGTTATCGTCGGATCCATGCGCGGTATGGGATATTCAAGCGTGCCCACAATCATCACGATGATCGGCATTGTCGGTATTCGCCTGTCCTATATTTTTCTTGTCTTTGCAAGAATCAGAACACTGTCTTCACTGTATCTGTGTTTTCCACTCAGCTGGCTGGTCACCTCAGTGATCCAGTTATGCCTGTGGCATCATATTTATGTCACACAAAAAACATAGTTCCCCATACCCGCCCAAAACCGGCTGATACATGGTGATAACATTACACTTTCACAATGCATTAGTACCATGTCGGAGCCATACAAAGTGAGATGAGGAGTCGAACCTCGTGTGCTGCTCTCGCACTGAGCCATGCGACTTACGCAATCGCTGCGTTGTACCCACTCCGGTTTTTTACCAGAATTATTTATTTTTCAATGAGCTCTGTCTTCCAGTTGGTTTCCTGAATACGGTTATCCAGAAGACGGAGCTCTTTTGACAGCTGATCCGCCTGCTTCTGCAGGTCGGAAACATTGACAGAAGGCAGAATTCTGATTTCGGACATTCTTGCCCTTCTTGTTCCCTGGCTTGCCTCATTGATAAATGTTCTGTAAATGCCGATCTTCTTTTGCAGGCAATCTCTTTCGGCAATCTTTTCGGTCATGGTTACACCATCCAGGATTGTTTTACAGTTGGTAAGATTGATTTTTGAAATCATCTTCTGTAATTCCCCCAGAGTTTCATTCAGCTCTTTCAGCAGCACAGCAGGATCTTCCAGCGGTTTCTCCCCCTCCTGATGCAGGCTGTTATTTGAAAGCCTGTTAACAATCTGTTCAATTCTGCGGTTCATGTCCGCACGCAATTGTAATGCTTCTGCAAGTTTCATCTTTCCACCTCATTCAATAAACATATCTGCATCTTCCAGCCTTACGGCGACTGTGTACTCATCGACCCTGTCATAGGCAAAAATCCCCTGTACGATGATATTTGTACCGATTTCCGGATAATCATCCGGATATACATGATCCCCTTTCCAAAGGAATTGTATTCCCTGTACACAGCATTGCGTTGCATCAGGGATAATGCATCCGTACATCTCTTCGCCGGTATAGCTTTCTCCTACCGCAAAGAAGCCCTTAATCTTGATATATTTACCGACATATTCCTCAGGATTCATGATCATATTATATACCGCACTGTAAATCGCAGTACTGCTCATAAAGGTGATATCGAGATCCAGAGGTCTTTCTTCTTCGGCTGTTTCTCTTGTTTCTTCTGCAGCCGGTTCCTCTTCTTCCTGCGTATCTTCTTCTGTTTCATTTTCCGTGATCAGATTTTCGATTGTCTCGTATTCCGGTTCCGGTGTTGCAACGACAACCGGTTCCTCTTCCACTTCCTGAATCTCCTCTTCTTTTTTTCCGCATGCGGTTAAGCTGAGAAACAGGACAATCATCACTTTGAGAGCTTTTTTCATTTTCTCATCCTCCCATAGATAAACATAATCAGAAATGCAATAATATCTGTTGCAACAATCGTTGATCCAACCGGCGTAGCGCCGAGAATGGAGAACAGCAGTCCGGCAACTGCACATATGACGGAAATCAATGCAGAGACAATGGTCACCATTTTAAAGCTTTTGCATACCTGCATGGCAGATATAGCCGGGAAAATCAATAAAGCCGATATCAGCAATGATCCGACAAGGTTCATCGCCATGACAATGATGACAGCCATAATGACAGCAATCAGAAAATTATAGAATTCCGTTTTCAGGCCTGTTGCTTTTGCGAAATCCTCATCAAACGTAATCGCAAAGATCTGATGATACAGAAATACGAAGATTCCGATTACCGCCAATGACAGAATAATACAAAGCCAGACTTCTTCAATCGAAAGTGTCAGAATCGAAGTAGATCCAAACAATGTAGTACATACATCTGCAGAAATGTTCGCAGATGTATTGAATGTATTCATGAGAAGATATCCGATAGCCAAAGAACCTACTGATATCATCGCAATCTTGGAATCACCGCTCAGGCGGGAATCCGAACTATGCCGCAACAACAATACCGCCACAATCACCGTAATCGGCATAATCACAAACATCTTCTGCTGGACGATGCCTAAGACCATCGAAACCGCCATAGCCCCAAATGCCACATGTGACAATCCGTCTCCGATATAGGAAAATCTTTTTAAAACAAGAATCACACCTAACAGTGAGGAACATAACGCAATCAACACACCGACAATGAAGGCATAACGGACAAAAGGATAGGAAAAATAATTCATCAGCAATTCCATCATGATTTCCTCCCGAAATATTCATCCGCATCACAGAATGCAATCTCATGATCCAGGAAAAGAATCTTTGTTGCATACTTCCTTGTCGCCTCAGGATCATGGGATATCATAATAATCGTAATGCCGGATTTATGAAGTGAATCAATTAGCTGATACATCTGTTTTGTCGTTTCAAAATCCAGTCCGGTAACGGGCTCATCCAGTACAAGAAGTGTTTCTGTTGCACATAATGCCCTTGCCAGAAGCACCCTTTGCTGCTGGCCGCCGGATAAAGTACGATAGCTTTTATCCTTCAGATCCCAGATATTCAGCTTTTTCATTGCGCTGATTACTTTTTTCTTTTCTTTTTTGGCATAATGCATATGAAAGCCCAAATGGTTAATACATCCGGAAAGAACCACTTCATAAGCAGATGCAGGAAAATCCTTCTGCACCATTGTCTGCTGGGGAAGATATCCTATTTCATTCTGTTTTAATCCATCGGAGAAAAGGATTTTCCCGGACATGGGCTTCATAAGCCCGAGCATACTTTTCATCAATGTTGTTTTTCCGGAACCGTTCTCCCCGATAATACAAAGATAATCATTCTTGTTGACGGTAAAATTCAGATTTTCAACGATTGCGGTTCCTTCATATCCAAGACTGACATTTTCACACGTAATCAAAGCCATTTCTATTTCAACACCTTCTCCAGTACTTTCTTATTTTCCTCCATACAGTCAATATACGAAACCTGATCATCCGTTGTCACAAACTGCATGGACTCCATAACAAGTATTTCCGCATTCTTATTGACTGTATTTTCAACGATTGTTCCGGCAATTTTCTGATCTGATCCATCAATTGCCAGAATATAATGCATATCCAGTTCATCCATCTTTTCAGCCAGAAAACGGATGGTTTCAAAACTTGCCTCTGTCTCAGCAGAGCATCCCTGAAATGCTGCGTAATAATCCAAGCCATAGTCAGAAACCATATAGAGAAACGGGAAGCGATCCCCGAATATCAATGTATTCTTTGTACCGCTATCAACAATTTCCCTGTATTGCTGATCCAGAAGATCCAGCTGTTCTGTATAGGTTTCCAGATTTTTCTGATACATATCCCCATTGGCATCATCTGTGTTTCTGATTGCCTCTGCAATCGCTTCACAAGACAGTTTCGCATTGGTTAAAGACAGCCAGACATGTTCATCATATGCATGTTCTTCCTCTTCTTCCTCAGAAGTCATACCCTCTTTAAATTCCTCTTCTTTCATCCTGGAAGACAGAACATCCATCAGGCAGACAACCTGTGTTGTTTCCGGCAATTCACTGACAATATCCTCAAGCCATTCGTCCGATTCACCTCCGACATAGATAAACAGATCACTGTTTTTGATGGTGATAATATCCTTTGCGGATGGCTGAAAGTTATGCAGGTCGGATCCCTGATCCATTAATAATGAAATGTCAAAGTTTTCCCTGTTATCACCGGTGATATTCATCACCCAGTCATAGATCGGAAATATCGTAACAACGATTTTTTTGTTCTGTGTCTTTTCAATATTCTGCGCAGAACATCCGCATAAAAAAAGATTGATCATCAGAAAAATTTTAATCATCTGTTTCATAGATGCCCTCCTTCATTGGCAAGCATTTTTCACAATATCCGTAGAAGACGGTTCTTTTCGGATCGATAAAGAATGCATGATCTTCCCGGATATGTTTTTCCAGTTTTTCAATTTCCTCACAATGCATATGAATGAGTTTACCGCAGGATATGCATTTGCAGTGATAGCAGTTCTCATGTGCCAGTCCATGCGCATGGCCTGTATATTCAAAACAGGCAGGCGTACTTTCATCAACAACATATTTTACGACAACCCCTTCCGAAGCAAGCTTTTCCAGATGCCTGTACACAGTTGTCAGACCGATTCTGACACCATCTTCTTTCAGACAGCGAAAAACATCACCGGCGGTAATATGTTCACCGGTGTGGATTTTCAGATGTTCGAGGACCTTGTCCTTCTGGTTTGTCTGGTAAGCACTCTTGTGATTCATAATTTGAAAACCGTTTTCAATTTACTCTTGTTTATTTCCGTTGTCAAGGAAAATAATCCGGCATATATTTGCATTGCTGCCTCTTTCATTAAAAAAAACGGCAGTTCATTTGCCGTTTTTCTTACAGATTGCTCAGATCTTCGCCATTTGTGGCAATGACCTTCTTCCACCAATAGAAGGAATCCTTGCGGTAGCGTGCACCGTCTCCTGTTCCGTCATCCTGATAGTCAACGTAGATAAAGCCGTATCTCTTATGCATTTCGCCTGTGGAAGCAGAAACAAGGTCAATACAGCCCCATGGCGTGTAGCCCATGACTTCGCATCCATCGATATTGATCGCATCTGCCATCGCCTCAATATGACTGCGCAGATAATCGATATGAGCCTGATCGTGGCAGGTCTTGTCTTCTTCCAGCTTGTCCTGTGTGCCAAGGCTGTTTTCAACAATGTATACCGGCTTCTGATAACGCTCCCAGAGCTCATTGATTGCAATTCTGAGCCCTGTAGGGTCAATTGCCCAGCCCCAGTCGGAAGCCTTCAGGTACGGGTTCTTTAAGCCGCCTAAGCCCATATTGCCTTCAGCAACCTGCTTAAGAATTTCCGGATCCGTGGATGAAACAGAACTCATGTAATAGGAGATGGAAAGGAAGTCAACGGTTCCTTTTAACAGGGTTTCCTTTTCTTCATCCGTCAGTGAGAATTCAACCCCTTCCCTTTCATATTCCTTCAGCTTATAGGAAGGATAGTAGCCTCTTGCCTGTACATCTTCATAGAAATGATAGCTGTGCATTCTCTGCTTGGAAGCAAGAACATCTGCCGGATTGCATGTGTACGGATAGTTTGCACCGTAAGCAACCATGTTACCGACTTTATTGTTCGGATCGATTTCATGGAGAATCAACACTGCCTTTGCGGAAGCGATCAGCTGATGCTTGGAGATGTCTGCGACCACCTGCGGGTTGTTTCTGCCGACGCCGCTTGACATCCATGGGGACATAGCAGCAATGTTGATCTCGTTGAATGTAAGCCAGTAGCGGCACTTGCCTTTGTATCTTTCGCCGACTGTTCTGACATATCTTTCAAAGCAGGGGATGGTACGGGCATCAACCCAGGATTCCCACGTGTTGGATAAGCCGATCGGTGTTTCATAATGCGAAAGAGTGACCAGCGGTTCGATGTTGTATTTGTGCAGCTCGTCAAATACATCGTCGTAGAATTTCAGACCGTTTTCGTTAGGTGTCTCTTCCATGCCTGTCGGGAAAATCCTTGCCCAGTTGATGGAGAGACGGAATGTCTTGAAGCCCATTTCGCCAAACAGTGCGATGTCTTCCTTATAGTGGTGATAGAAATCGATTCCCTGGTGGGAAGGATAGTCGTAGCCTTCAAAAACGCCGTATTCAACATCCTCTTCCACATTCATGCCGAACATCGGAACAGCTTTAACTTCTCCGTCCTTTGTTTTGAAGGTGACCATACGGGGCTTTGTGCGGGATCCGCGGGTTGTACAGTCGGAAGAGTTTACACCCTTTCCGCCTTCTGCAAATCCTCCCTCAAACTGGTTGGCAGCTGTCGCTCCACCCCATAAAAAACCTTCCGGTAATTTTGCCATAATGATTCTCCTCTCTTCTCTGTACATATAATTATATAGAAAAAAATGACATCCGTCATCCGGATCGGGTATACAGCATTCGTATTTTGTATTCTGCTTTTCAAATTATATTTTTTCTGTAAAATGATATACATGAAAACATTACGTATTCGAAATCTGGTTTTATCTGAGGGCATGCCGAAAATTTGTGTTCCTCTGACCGGTTCAACAGAACAGTCTGTTTTGGATGAGGCTGAGGAGATCAGGCTTCACCCTGCCGATCTTGTGGAATGGCGCATGGATTTCTTAGAGGACATCAATGATTACACTAAAGTCAGAAACAGCCTGCAGAATCTGCGCAGGATTCTTGGCAGCATGCCGATATTGGCTACTTTCCGCACAGCCGATGAAGGCGGCAACAGGCAGATCAACGGACATGCATACAAAGAACTTCTAAACGGCATAAGTAAAGAAAAACTGGCTGATCTGATAGATGTCGAAATACTGCGAAATGCGGAAACAGTCAAAGATATCATCGATACAGCTCATCAGAACGGGGTTTATGTCATCGGATCATATCATAATTTCCAAATGACACCTTCCGCAGCAGAAACCCGTCTTCTTTTCCAACAGATGCATGATATGAAATGCGATATTTTGAAGCTTGCAGTCATGCCGAATGACAATGCCGATGTACTGAGATTATTACAGATGACCGATGAAGCTTCAAAACTGTATGCGGAACCGCTCATCACAATGTCAATGTCACAAACCGGCTCCATCAGCCGTATTACCGGTGAACAATTCGGTTCCTGTATCACATTCGGTTCACTGCATCATTCTTCTGCACCGGGACAGATTGATGTAGATACGCTACATCAACTGTTGAAAACCATTCACACAATGAAAAAAACGGCATAGCCGTTTTTATTTACTGTTCAGGAATTCCTCCATCTCCTTCATGAATTCATCATCTTTTTTGTGATCCGGATCCAGTGTCAGATGCGGTACATTTTCCTCTGGTTGTGC
>JAFYCG010000100.1 GCA_017539825.1 Solobacterium sp.
GAGGCAATGAAGGGCCGCAGTGTTACAATCCGTTTACTGGATCCGCCGCTGCATGAATTCCTTCCTAAGACAGATGCTGATGCAGAAGATGTAGCAAAAGACCTCGGTATTACAATCGATGACGTCAGAGCTGCTGCTGCTGAACTCCATGAATTCAACCCGATGATGGGTCACCGCGGATGCCGTCTTGATGTTACTTATCCGGAAATCGGCAAGATGCAGACAAGAGCTATCATCAATGCTGCAATCAATATCAACAAGAAGCATCGTACATGGAAGCTCGTTCCTGAAATCATGGTACCACTTGTTGGTGAACCAAAAGAATTACAGTATGTTGCTAACCTGATCAGAGAAACAGCTGACGCTGTTATCGCTGAAAAGAATGCTAAACTGGAATACAAAGTCGGTACAATGATCGAAATTCCGCGTGCTGCACTTCTCTCCGGTGAAATTGCTAAGACAGCTGAATTCTATTCCTTCGGTACAAACGACCTGACACAGATGACATTCGGTTTCTCCAGAGATGATGCCGGCAAGTTCTTAGGTGACTACTATGACAAGCACATCTATGAGAATGATCCGTTTGCACATGTTGACCAGGATGGCGTAGGCAGACTGATCAAGATCGCTGCTGCTGAAGGTAAAGCAACTCGTCCAGACCTCCATCTCGGTGTCTGCGGCGAACATGGCGGAGACCCGGCTTCTATTGAATTCTTCAACAAAGTCGGTCTGAACTATGTATCCTGCTCACCATATCGTGTACCGATCGCAAGACTGGCTGCTGCACAGGCTGCAATCAAACTCGATAAGGAAAAAGGTGCTGAAGCTGCTGTAGCTGCAAAACCTGCAAAGAAAGCTCCTGCTAAAAAAACAGCTGCTAAAAAAACAACAAAAAAAGCTGCTAAGAAATAAGTAGAAATTCTATGAAAGGCTATCTCATTTGATAGCCTTTTTTCTTTTCCTGTTTTACAATATAGATAGATTTTTCAGTGGAGGAAATATGGAACAATATATCATGGCAATAGACCAGGGGACGACAAGTTCCAGAGCGATTTTATTTGATCATTCATCAAATATTGTTGCCAGTGCACAAAAGGAATTTACCCAGTATTTCAGACAGCCTGGATGGGTGGAACATGACGCTAACGAAATCTGGCTTTCTGTTTTATCCTGCATTGCCGAATGTATTCAAAGGGCAGGTATAGATCCGTCACAAGTTGTCGGAATCGGTATTACAAACCAGCGTGAGACTACGGTTGTCTGGAACAGAAAAACTGGCATGCCGATCTGTAAAGCGATTGTGTGGCAATCCAGACAGACAGATGAAATCTGTGATGCGTTAAAGGAGAAGGGATTGGAAGATCTTTTCCAGAAGAAAACAGGATTGCGTATTGACCCTTATTTCAGTGCAACCAAAATCAGATGGATGCTGGATCATATTGACGGAGCACAGGAAGCAGCGGAAAGAGGAGAGCTTCTTGCCGGCACAATTGACAGCTGGCTGATCTGGAATCTGTCCGGTGGAAAAGCACATGTAACTGATTATTCGAATGCTTCACGTACACTTCTCTATAATATTTTTGAAAAGAAATGGGATGAAGAA
Source organism: Solobacterium sp. (assembly GCA_017539825.1). Classification (GTDB taxonomy): domain Bacteria; phylum Bacillota_I; class Bacilli_A; order Erysipelotrichales; family Erysipelotrichaceae; genus Bulleidia. Next base: position 1,604 of record JAFYCG010000100.1, read on the forward strand.
CTTTGTGAGATCCTGAATATTCCTATGTGCCTGTTACCGGAAGTTAAGGACAGCAGTTATGTATATGCAAAAACAGCACCGTATCACTTCTTCGGCAATGAAGTACCGATTGCCGGTGTTGCCGGTGACCAGCAGGCTGCATTGTTTGGACAGGGATGCTTCAAAGAAGGGGATGCGAAAAATACATACGGAACAGGATGTTTCCTGTTAATGAATACAGGGGAACAGCCTCGTGTCAGCAAAAACGGGCTGGTAACCACTATTGCCTGGGGATATCAGGGAAAAATATACTATGCACTTGAAGGGTCGGTATTTGTGGCAGGATCAGCGGTACAATGGCTGCGTGATGAAATGAAATTCTTCCGTAATTCAGCAGAATCTGAAAACCTGGCGCTCTCTGCTTCGGATGATTCAGGTGTTATTGTCGTTCCTGCATTTACAGGTCTTGGCGCACCATACTGGGATGATAAGTGCAGAGGAGCAATATTCGGATTGACACGCGGATCCAATCAGGCAGATCTTACCAAAGCGACATTGCAGTCACTTGCATTTCAGACAAGAGATGTTCTGGATGTTATGTCAAAGGACTGCGGTGCAAAAATCCAGGATCTGAAAGTTGACGGAGGCGCATCAAAAAACAATTATCTGATGCAGTTTCAGAGTGATCTGTTAGGATGCCGCATTCATCGTCCGGAAGTAGTTGAAACAACCGCAATGGGTGCTGCTTATCTTGCAGGACTGGCAGTTGGTTATTGGAAAGATATGGATCAGATCATCAATGACAGAAAAGAAGATGTCTTTACACCTGAAATTACACAGGAAGAAGCTGATCAGAAATATGATATCTGGACAAAAGCAGTGGAAGCTGCAAGGATGTTTACAAAATAGCTGAGACCGGTTTGCCAAGACATAAATACCCTTTCATCGGGCAAATTTGGCGCTCTGTGCAAGTGTTGACAAAGATTTTAAATGTGATAATATATTCTTGAAGAAAAGGGAACAAGACAGATTGTTTCCTTTTTTTGTATTCTGACAGGCATTTTTATGTGCGGCGAGGGGAGACCGCATAAATAGAAATGCTTTTTTTGTTTGAAGAAAGGAAGAAACCATGGCAAGATTTGATATCAATACAAAAAATTATCTTTCACACAACGAGAGGTTTGCAGAACTGATAAACAGGTCATTGTATGGCGGGACAGCGTTTGTCGACCCCTGCAGGCTGGAAGACATCACTGTCCAGCCTCTGGGATCAGCAGCGATCAGAGA
>JAFYCG010000101.1 GCA_017539825.1 Solobacterium sp.
GTCAGTTCTTTGAACCTGATGAGCGGCACTTATGAATTCATGGTCAGCATCAATGCAAAAACAATGCGTGAAGTTGCAGATTTTGTCGGTGAAAAGCTTGCACCGATTGACGGTGTTGCGGCTACAGTCACAATGTTTGTATTAAAGAAATACAAAGTGAACGGAATACTCATGGATATGGAAGCTGAGATCGAAGATGACCGTCTTCCGGTTTCCGCCTGATAGAAACAATTGATAAGAGGAAAAAAGGAACATAGGCTATGGTGTTCCTTTTTTGTTGTCATAAATAAGAAAAAAGAAAAAGGAGAAGAAAAAAATGACACATTTAAATGCAGTACAGATTCGCGGAATTATTGCGAGTGAACCGAAGTTCTACAACAACCTGGAGAAAAAACAGATGGCAAGAGTATTTGTCCGTGTGGATCGACGTCCGCCTTCCAACGCAAAGGATTATTTTGACGTTGTGGCATGAGGTGATATTGCCGAAACCATTCATCGTGAGTTTACAATGAACAGTGCGATTGATGTTCTCGGAAGACTTCGCAAGACATTTTACACAGATAGAAACGGAGAAAAAATCAGTCAGGTGGAAATTGTTGCAGACCAGGTTTCTCATCCGATCGAAGATTTGGAGGAAGAATGAAAAAAAGCCTTATTGCGGTAGTTCTTGGTTTATTGACAGGTCTATGGTTTGTACAGGCGGAAGAAAACAATTTAGAAATTAACATACAAAACGGAGAAGGAACAACCTATCAGGTATTTGAAGATCCGGAATGCTTACATCCTTGCGGTGAGATTGTTCTGGATGAAAACGGTAAAGCTGAAATCATATTTGGAAAAGATACGTACTGGAAACAAAGTATACCGAAAATGGGCTATTATGCAGATCCTGCAATTTTACAGGTTTCTTTGGATGAAGAATTGAAACAGTTTGTCGCATGCAATGAACCGATTGAAATAACAGTGGAAGCGTATCAGGATGAAGAGTCCGTTGAACCGTATTATCAGATCATGAATGAAGAAGGGGAAATCATTTATGACAATACATCAACAGAAGTTTTTTTATTTGAGGCTGATAAAACATATATTTTTCATGAACTGATTGAAGAGGAATGGCGGGCTTCATCAGATCAGACAATTCATGTTCCTTTATACAAGGATCCGACAGAACTTTTATCGGTTGTTTTTCAACATCTGCCTTACGGAAAACTGGAAATACAAACAGACCAGCCGGAAATTGTGTCAACGTATTCTTTATATGATGACAATACGTTTCATAAAATAGCCAAAGATATATACGGACAGGATGCGATTGTGCAGACGGTTGATGGCAAGGCTGTTTTTTTGATGCCTGAAGGAGAATACTATTTGCGCAAGGAAACAGATGTGCAATACTATGACAATGATTTTGAAGATCCCATTCAGATTCAGCTGTATGAAACAACTGTTTTTGAAGACAGCCTTGAACCGGTTCAATACAAGATATCTGTGAATGACAGCCTGAATAAAAATTCTGTCAGTCCTGTTGAAATATGCATAAAGGATGATCAACAGGAGAAAACAGAAACAATCAATCCAGAAACTGTCCTTTCTCTTGAAAAGGGAAAGACATATACGATTTCCTGCGTATCATGCCCGAAAGGCTATTTTCCTTTTCCGGATATCACTTTTACAACGGATCGTATCAAGCCCGAAGAAATGCCGGTTATAGAGGCAGAATGTATTCCGTTTAAAGTTCATATTCTTGTGAAAGATGCAGACAGCGGCAAACAGATTTCCGATGCAAAACTCTGCCTGAATGAGAAAATCAGATGGAACAACAGAGATTCGGATATTCCGATAAAAGATACAGAAGAAGTGCTGTTTTCCCTGAATGAAACATTTTCCGTTAAAGTAGAAAACTGTAAAGATCCTCTGTATCGTATTCCGGATGCAATGCAGTTTACGGTCTCTTCTCAAGCATCTGACCTGTATTATGAAATCCTATGTAAGTCCTTCAGCAGAATTCATATCTCATTTCAACAAGGTGAAAACCCTCTCGAAAATATCGGGTATGAACTGTATGAAGATGAAGGATGCAATGTTCCCGCAAAGGGAATTGACGGAAAAACATTGCGGGGCAAAAGTGACAAATCCGGCAATCTTTCTTTCAATGTTCATGACGGAACATATTACGGCAAGGTGACAAATATTCCCGATATCTATATCAATCAGCAGGAAATCAAAAAAATACAGGTACATCATCAGGAAATATCAGTTGCACAAGCATTTGAAAAAACAATCTGTACCATTGAAGCATGGGACAGGAAAAACGGCAAAAGAATTGATAATGTTCACTTCATCCTGAAGGATGCAAACTATCAGACAAGAGAGATTCATCCATCTAAAAGCAATACAGCGCTATTGGTATATGGATTACATCGTAACATGAACTATTCTTTGATGATGCAAGGAGATGTGGAAGGATATATTCCGCTGAAAAAAGAGCAGACTTTTACGATGACGGATAACTATTCTGTACACTATGAATGCATTCCTTACCACAAAGCAGAGATACAGATTATGGATGACCAGGGAAAAAAGGCAGCGGATGCAACCGTTGCCTTTTATACAGATCCCGAATGCAAACAAATTGCCAAAGATATTTTCGGAAAAGATGCATCAGGCAATGAGATAATCCTGATGCCAAAAGGAAAATACTTTGCAA
>JAFYCG010000102.1 GCA_017539825.1 Solobacterium sp.
CCGATCTGTAATTATTATGTTGAGACAAATCATTCGGATGTATGCGAGATGGGAAGCACGGATGTCGGCGATGTCAGCTGGGTTGTTCCTGTCACAACATTGAATACTGCCTGTTTCTCCCATGGTGCCGGTGCACATTCCTGGCAATGGGTGGCACAAGGGAAATCTCCCATAGCGATGAAAGGCATGCTGAAAGCGGCTGAAGTACTGGCATTGGCTTGTGAAAAATTATATGAGGATCCTTCGATCATTGCGAAGGCAAAAGAAGAATTTGAAGAAAGACTGGACGGAGAAAAATATGAATGTATGATTCCAGAAGGCATTGAACCGCATGTTCTTTGATTCCAATGGAAATCAAGAGTGGATATAATGCCAAGTCAAAAAGATTGCGATATAATGTTTAACAGAGTATAGGGAGGATTTTATGCCAAAAAACAAAAAAGCTTCAGATCAGGTTTTACTGGAAGACATTACAAAATACATCATTCCTGCAAGTCTTCAGTATAGTCCGAACGGAAAACTGCTGGCATTCCATGCATTAAGAAGCGATGTTGAGAAAAACTGTTATAGGAAAGATGTCTATCTGATCAAAGACGGTAAAACCGTACAGATGACATATTCTATTGATGCAGGTTTTCTGTTCTTTGATGATAATGCAACAATGATTCTTTCAAGAAAAGCAGAAGATGAAAAACCGATGACAACCACATTGTTCAAACTGGATGTGAACGGCGGTGAGGCAAAACCATGGATCACTCTTCCGTTTATTTTACGACAGATGAAGAAAGTATCAGATGGTATTTATGCAGCTGTCGGCATGATCGATGCCAATGATCCGGATTTCTACCTCGATTCTGACGAAGTCAAAAAGGAAAAGGCAGAGAAGAAGGAAAAAGATAAAGATTATACTGTTGTCGATGAAGTCCCGTACTGGTTTAACGGTGCCGGCTTTACAAATAAACTGAGATCTGCTCTCTTTATTGTCGATGTTCGTAACGGTCTTGATGTTAAACGCATCACTGCACCGCAGTTCAGTGTTTCTTCCATTACATGTGATGGGACAACTGTCTATTATACAGGCAATGTGTTTGAAAGAAGCGAGACAATGTATGAAAAGCTTTATGCCTATGATACAGACACAAAGAAAACAACGACATTGTTCGGCAAGGATGAGTATTCTTTCGGAAAGCTGTTTGTTTTGGACGGTCAGCTTTATGCCGAAGCCAGCGACATGAAGAAATACGGCTGCAACGAGACAAGAAACATCTGTAAAATCTCCAAAAACAAAGTGGAAACGGTTTATGTTCCGGAAGTATCCTTGTATACAAGCGTAGCCGGTGATACGGTCCATGGCGGCGGAGAAGGATTCTATTGTGACGGAAAAGCATTTATTACACTTGCTACAGTTGAAGATCATAATGCCGTATATTCCTTTGACAAGGATATGAACCTTACGGTGGTCTGGGAAAAGCCGGGCATGGCTGGTTTTATTGCTGTAAGTGATAAAAAGATTGCCATGTGCTATCAGGACTGGAACCATGTCGGTGAAATCTATGAAATGGACCGTGACGGAAGCCATTTCAAAAAGATCACTTCCCTGAATGACAAGGCACTTGAAGGCAAATACATTGCCAAGCCAAAAGCTTTGAAATACACTTCTCATGGTGAATCTTTGAAGGGCTGGGTATTGCTGCCGGACAACTTTGACAAAGAAAAGAAGTATCCTGCTGTATTTGATATTCATGGCGGACCGAGAGCTGTCTATGGAGAGACCTTCTTCCATGAAATGCAGTTATGGGCAGCCAAAGGATACATTGTATTCTTCACCAATATCCGCGGTTCCGATGGCAGAGGTGATGCCTTTGCGGATATCCGTGACCAGTATGGCTATGTTGATTATGACAACCTGATGGATTTTACAGATGCTGTATTAAAGAAATATCCATGCATTGATGAATCAAGAATTTGTGAAACAGGTGGATCATACGGCGGATTTATGACAAACTGGATCATTACCCATACAGACCGTTTCTGTTGTGCAGCCAGCCAGCGTTCGATTTCCAACTGGATTTCGATGAGCTTCATCAGTGATATCGGCAACTTCTTCGGACCGGACCAGTGTGGAGGAAATGGCTTATTCGGTGATGCCAATACGGAAAAGCTCTGGGATCATTCTCCTTTGAAATATGCGGAAAACTGCAAGACGCCTACATTGTTTATCCACAGTGATCAGGATTACCGTTGTCCGCTTCCGGAAGGTATGCAGATGATGCAGGCCCTTGCGGTAAGAAATATTGAAACAAGGATGGTGATTTTCCATGGAGAAAACCACGAACTGTCAAGAAGCGGCAAACCACAGCACAGATTGCGCAGATTGCAGGAGATTACCGACTGGTTTGAGGCACATGCCAAAGCTTGAGAAAATAAAGAACAGGATTTGAATTCCTGTTCTTTTTTTGATAGTCTTATAGTTGCTCGGAGGTGAATATGATCAAAGCTATTTTTTTTGATATTGACGGTACATTGATATCCATGAAAACAAGAAAAATATTACCTTCAACCCTAAATACCTTAAATACTTTGAGGAGTAACGGTGTCAAACTTTTCATTTCTTCAGGCAGACCACCGATCCAGATTCCTTTGCTGGGGGAAGAATTCAATGCCTTTCCCTGGGATGGCTGGATTTTATTAAACGGACAATATTGCATGGATGCAGATAAAAATGTTTACCGGGATCATCCGATTCCTGCGGAAAATCTCAGAGAATTAATTCCCTGGATCAAGGAAACCGCTGATTATGCATGTACATTCAATGAACTGGAATACAGTTATGACATTCATTTCAACAAAAGCATGTATGAATATCTGCATTCCATCGGAAAAGACGACCGGATGCCTCCGATCGATGATCCTGACAGATGTTTTACGCATCCGACATACCAGATCTGCCCGTATTTTGAA
>JAFYCG010000103.1 GCA_017539825.1 Solobacterium sp.
AGTAATCCTCCGAGCGGATGCCGTTTCCATACACGTTGTCCGTTCGCAACGGAAAAATGTAAAGGAGAAGTTCCGGTTGACGTAGAAGTTGAATCCGGACATCATGTTAAATGCCATTATGCCAAAGAGCGTTATGCGCAGAGGCAGAATGCTGAATAATGATATTTCTTAAAAAAGAAAAAGTTGATGAAGATGTTGAAAAGATAAGGCAATATACCTTAACTCCGGAACAGCTTCAACAAAGCATTGCCAAAAAGGAAAAAGAGAAAAGAGAGATCAAAGAAAAATCAGAAGATATAACTTTTAAAGATGTCGTTGCGATGACTATTGCAATCATCGAATTAATCCTTCCATACTTTCTGATTTGTATTGCTACGATGGTCTTGGTATTCTTGTTTTTCTGGTGGATGGGAATGCACTGATAGGGAAAAAGGGCATCAGCCCTTTTTCGTTATCAAAACTATTTTGATTAAGAAAGAATGGGAATAATGAAAAAGGAGTTTTTATGGATTCAATTGAAAGAATTATCGCTTTATCCAATGCTTTCGGTCCTTCCGGATTTGAAGATGACGTTGCTGCACTAGTCAGGCAAGAACTTCCTGAATATGATACGTATATGGATCATATGACGAATGTCAGATGTGAAAAGGAACATGGGTCTGACAAACCGAGAGTCATGTTCGATGCACATATGGATGAAGTCGGTGCTATTGTGCAGATGGTTAAGCCGAATGGAACAATGAAGTTTTTGCCGATCGGCGGATGGATGGATGTTTCTTTTCCTAGCAGTGCTTTTCTGATTCGTTCAAAGGAAGGGAAAGACATTCCTGCCGTAGTTGCGGAAAAGCCTCCGCACTACACAAATAAGAAAGAGGAATTATCTGTTGATGAAATGATTCTGGATGCCGGAACAGTAACGGATACTGATACATCTGAAATGGGAATCGGTATTGGATCACCTTGCGTACCGGATGTTAAATGCCGTTATTTTGAAGGCAGCAATCTATTTTACGGAAAAGCATTTGATGACAGAATCGGTGTTGCTGCACAGATTGATACATTGAATCGTCTTTTGGAAGCGGATTTACCATGTAATGTTCTGGGAAGTTTCAGCGTCCAGGAAGAAGTGGGTGAAAGAGGAGTCAGATCCAATTATCTGGCATTAAAACCAGACGTAATGATCTGCTTTGAAGGCTGTCCTGCGGATGATACTTTTATGGAAGCGGATTTCCAAATTCAGACCGCTTTGAAAAAGGGACCGATGTTAAGACATATGGACAGGGGAATGATTACCAACTGGAGATTTCAGAAACTTGCGTTAGATTGTGCAAAAGAAAATGATATTCCTGTTCAGGAAGCTGTCAGAAAGGGAGGGGGAACCAATGCGGAAGCCATTAATTCCTTCTATGGTATTCCTGCCATCGTGATTGGCATTCCTGTCAGATATGCACACTCTTCACATTGCTGGTGTTCATTGGATGATTATGAAAAAGCGGTAAATCTCGCTTGCAAAATTGCTGAAAAGCTGGATTGGGATACTGTTAATAAATTATAAAAAGCCATGAAACTATTTTACATTGCTAACTAAAATAGGCAATGTTATAATATGGTGTGATTATGGAGGATCAAAAATATGGCATTCGAAAAGTTTAAAAACTTTATCGCTCCTGTTGATGAGGATGAAGTAGACGATGAAATGGAAGAAACAGAAAGCATTCCGAGACCGGTAAGTGCATACGAAACACAGAAAACAAAAGTCAGCAATATTCCAAGTAATGCGCAGATGGTTCTGTTTGAGCCAAGAAGCTTTGAAGAAGCTGAAGAAATCGGACGTCATCTGAAGCAGAAGAGAGCCTGCGTAGTTAATCTCCACCGTTTACAGAGAGATTATGCACAGAGAACAATTGACTTCCTGACTGGTGTTGTTTTTGCATTAGACGGAACCATTCAGAAAATCGGTCATAATGTAATACTGTGTACTCCAAGAACTGTAGTTGTAAACGGAGAAATTTCATTGGACAGTGAAGATGACTGATCTTCCTGACTATGAAGAACTGGCAGCACATTTAAGCGATTTACAGGAAAAGAGCGAATTATGGCATAGTACCATTTGCTCTTCTTTTCTGAGTGAAGAAGAGCAGGGGGCAATGAAGAAATACTTCCCTGCATCCGATCATATAGTATATGACGGCGGGTATGCAGGAGCCAGGAAAAAGAAAATCATTTTCCGATACGATGGCGAAGATACTTCCTCGGACATTGTCTGTATATCAGCGAAGATCGATCAGAGATTCAGGAAAATCGGACATCGGGATATTCTCGGTGCATTAATGCATCTGCAGATTGAAAGAAGCAGTTTCGGTGATTTCTGGATTGAGGATGAAAACATTTATCTTTATACTTCGGAAACCATGGCAGGCTTTCTGATTGATAATCTTATCCGGATTAATCAGCTTTCGGTTTCATTTGAAAGGATTGAGGAAAAGCCTGTTCAGGTTTTTCATACAAAACGTTTGGAAACCGTAATTGCCAGCGAAAGACTTGATGCCATGGTTGCAGGCTTGACGCATTGTTCCCGAAGCAAAGCAAAGGAAATGATTCAGCACAGCCTGGTTCAGATCAATCATGTACCAGTAGATCGTCCGGATATAACCTGCAAAGAGGATGATGTGATTTCCATTCGCGGAACAGGCAGATTTACTTTTAAAGGCATTACGCGAAAGACGAGGAATGACAGGATCGCTGCTGTATTCCTGCAGGATATTTGAGAGGGGGTTTGATGAGCACGCAAAGACCGACATTCAGGGTCATGAAAAACGGATATGACAGATTTGCTGTGGATGATGCGGTTGAAAGATATGTTGCTCAGATCGAACAGCTTCAGAATCGGATCAGCCTCTATCAGCAGCAGCTTGTCGAGACAACAAAACAGCTGGATGAACTTCGTTTGCAGTATAATCACTTGCTGGAAATGGAAGATGCAAGAAAAGAAGCTGCAGAAAATATTGCAAGGCTTTCCTTACGGGAGGCAAATGAAATTATAGATACAGCCCAGAAGAATGCAGATCTGATTGTTCAGGAATCCTTACGAACAGCCAGGCTGATTCTGATGGATCTGACAAAATTGTATAACAGTGCAGGTGATCTTAAGGTAGATATGAGCATTCAGCTGAAAGATCTGTTAAATCAGATTGATGCTTTCCGTCTTCCGGAGATGCCTGACATGAGATGGCTTGAAGAAGCTGAAAAGAAACTGCGTTGATCAGGACGCGCATTCTTGTTTCAAAAGATAGAGAGCATGTCAAAGGTGGAAGACAGGCATGAGAAACAGGAAATGACATCACCTGTGAGCGGATCGTATTCCTGCGTTAAAGGAGAAAAAGGGCATACTCACATGAGTATGAACTAAGGTGGTACCGCGTTAATGACGTCCTTAGATGAGGACGTTTTTTACTTGAAAAAGGAGATAAGAGAGAATATGGACTACAAAAACACACTAAGCATGCCTCGTACAGACTTTGAAATGCGTGGCAATCTGGCAAAAAAGGAACCGGGGATTTTAAAGCAGTGGGAGGAAAATGATCACTATAATGAGATCATTAACCGTCATAAGGGACAAAAAGCATTTATTCTGCATGATGGTCCTCCATATGCCAACGGTAACCTGCATGCCGGAACTGCCATGAACAGAGTTATCAAGGATTTCATTGTCAGAACACATGCGATGAATGATTACTATACACCATTCTTCCCGGGATGGGATACCCATGGTCTTCCGATTGAAAACGCAATGCAGGGACTCGGTGTTGACCGTAAGAAAATGAGTCCGGCGGATTTCCGACAGAAATGCGCTGAGTATGCACATCAGCAGATTGCTCAGCAGATGGCTACAGAAAAGCGTTTGGGACAGATTGCAGATTATGAGCATCCGTATATCACATTGACAAAAGGATTTGAAGCACGGCAGATCCGTTCTTTTGAAAAGATGGCTCTTGACGGATTGATTTTCCAGGGATTAAAGCCGATTTACTGGTCACCATACAGTGAAACAGCGGTTGCAGACAGTGAGATCATCTATATGGATGTTACTGAACCGACAATCTATGTCAAGTTCCCTGTGGCTGATGGTAAAGGTGTTCTGGACACAGATGATGCATTTGTCATCTGGACAACCACACCTTGGACAATTCCTGCTAACGAAGCTGTCTCCCTCCATCCTGAACTGGTCTATGCTGAAGTACAGACAGAAAAAGGAAAACTGATTGTTCTGGAGAAGTTCGTTGACAAGCTGCTGGAAAAATTCGCATTAGAGAACCAGGGAATCCTGCGTACATTCAAGGGTAAAGAGCTGGAAGGTGTTACATATCATCATGTCGTGCTGAATAAAGACTGTCCTGCAATTCTCGGTGAACACGTCACGGATGACGATGGTACAGGTATCGTACATACAGCCGGCGGTCATGGTTTGGATGACTACTATGTATGTCAGAAATACAATATTGCGCCAATCTGTACAGTTGATGAAAAGGGCTTCATGAATGAAGAGGCCGGTGAGGAATGCCAGGGATTATTCTTTGAAGACTGTTCCAAAAAAATCATCACTATGATGAATGAAAAGGGCTATCTCCTTGGAATTGAAAAGATGACACACTCCTATCCGCATTATGAGCGTGGTAAGAAGAAGGTCATCTTCAGAGCTGCAAAACAGTGGTTCTGTTCCATTGATAAAGTTCGTGAAAAGGTACTGGATCAGATCCAGAACCATGTCACATGGCACAACGAATGGGGCCAGATCCGTATGTACAACATGATCAAGGACCGTGGAGACTGGTGTATCTCCAGACAGCGTCTCTGGGGTGTTCCGATCCCGATCATCTATTGTGAAGACGGAACCCCGATCATGGAAAAAGAAGTGTTTGATCATATCGCTGAATTGTTTGAAGAATACGGATCCAATGTATGGTTTGAAAGGGAAGCAAAAGATCTCCTTCCGGAAGGCTATACAAATGAAAAATCACCAAACGGCTTATACACGAAAGAAAGCGACATCATGGACGTCTGGTTTGATTCCGGTTCCTCCTGGAATGAGTTTGAATCCCGCGGATACGGTTATCCGTGTGACCTGTATTTTGAAGGCTCTGACCAGTACAGAGGCTGGTTTAACTCTTCCATGATCGTCGGTACAGCTGTGAACGGCGGTGCACCGTATAAAGAAGTATTGTCCCATGGTTATGTATGTGATTCCAAGGGAGAGAAGATGTCCAAATCGATCGGTAACGTCGTCAATCCTATGGATATTATCAACCAGAGCGGTGCAGATATCTTCCGTTTATGGGCTATGACTTCCGACTTTAAGGCAGATCTCAAGCTTGGTCCTTCCAACATCAAACAGGTTTCTGACCAGTACAGAAAGATCCGTAATACATTCCGTTTCCTGTTAGGCAATGTCAATAAAGAAGATTTTGATCCGAAGAAGGATATGGTTGCTTATGAGAATCTGGAAAAGGTTGACCAGTATATTCTTGTACAGCTGGATGAAGTTGTGAAGGAAGTACGTGAAGATGTTCTTGCGTATGACTATGTTGCCGCAAATAAAGCGCTTATGAACTTCATGGTCAATGAATTAAGCTCTTATTACTGTGACTTCACAAAGGATATTCTTTACTGCAATGATGTCAATGATCCAAGAAGAAGACAGGTACAGAGTGTTTACTGGACAGCAATCGATAAACTGGTCAAGATGTGGGCTCCGTTCCTTGTTTACACAACAGAAGAAGTATGGACACATTTCAGTGATGATGCAGAGGTTTCTGTACACTACACAAGCTATCCGCAGGTTGAAAACTATGCAAATGCTGAGGAACTGAAGGAAACATTCAGAAAGCTTCTGGATCTGCGTTCTGAGACAAATAAGGCTCTGGAAGTTGCTAGAACAGACAAGATGATTGCTTCTGCCCAGGAAGCTGCATTAACCATCACATGTTCCAAAGAGGAAGAAGAACTCCTCAAGGGAACACTGGACAATGTTGCACAGTGGCTGATCGTTTCTGATGTTGTCTTTGCTGAAGGCGAGAGAGTTATCAAGGTTGACAAGGCGAAGGGTGTTAAATGTCCTCGTTGCTGGAACTACAGCGAAGAGGCAGATGAGAATGGTCTTTGCCCAAGATGTCATTCCGTCATGAACAAATAAAAAGAATATGGAGGAGGCAGTTCGTAAAGAAATGCCTCCTTTTCCATATTCCTGACAACTTGATTATATCGGAAAGGAAAGATATAATCTGTTCAATCAATTGATTTTACAGGAGAAACAAGATGGAAAAAGAATCGGTTAAAATTCTGTATCAGGACGGAGATTTTCTGCTGGAACAGTCCGGGGAAAAGTTTTACCTTACCTTAGGAGAACAATCTTATGAAATATTAGATTATCCTTATGAGCCTTGCCTGTATATCAAGATGGGACATGGTTTTTTCGTGACAATCCACAACTCTTTTTCTTTGAAGGAACTGTGTCTTGCAGCACAGGAGAACGGTTCCATACAGATGATTACAGGAGATGAATACGATATGCAGGGAATCTGTATGCTTTTACGTAAAGCACTGGCTTTATCAATGGAATCCGTGGATATTTCTTATTTGGAGGAATGCTGTTTTGCGGACTATCTGAAGGAATGCGGGGCTGTATCTGAAGAGACAGCTGTATCGCTTTCGGATTGGGGAATTAAAAATCCGAATGTGATGAATTCTTTTCTGCATGCAAAAAAGGTTAAAAGAACGAATGATGCCAGATACTATATTCCGCAATCACATAATAAGGACAATAAAAACAGGGAAGAAGATACCGAGAGATTCCTTCGGGTGATTTCCAATCAAGTGCGTTTTGGCTGCGGATACAGAAAAATCAACGGAAAGATGCAGTATTTCGCATGGCACGGATACCCTAATCGTAATGACGACTTTATAACGACAGCCGAAATCACATCAGATGAATTCGAAGAAATCAACAAAGAGTATCCGAAAGAAATCATCGCTGACAGAGAAACCGCTGAATTGTTTCGTCATAAATATATTGAAGGGCATACGGTGATTCTGGAAGGATGGAATAAACTGCTTTAGATGATTCTGCATCAGGATAGGGGAACTCATAGAATGAAAAAAACAGGTATGGCAATTAGTCATACCTGTTTCACATTTGAAACTATAAGTTGATTTTTTTGAACTGCTCCCATGGCAGGTCTTTCTTGCCGAAATGACCGTAGTTTGTGGTAGATCTGTAAATCGGTCTTTGCAGATCCAGTTCCCTGATAATATTGGAAACACTGAAATCAAAGTTCTTTAATACAATTTCCTGTAATTCGTCATCTGTATATTTGGAAGTATTGAAAGACTGTACATAGACGGATGTAGGCTCTGCTTTACCGATCGCATAAGACAGCTGTAACTGACACTTGTCGGCCAAACCGTTAGCGACGATATTCCGGCATACATATCTTGCGTAATATGCTGCGGATCTGTCTACTTTTGTAGGATCTTTGGAAGAGAAGCATCCACCGCCGATCGGAGCATATCCGCCATATGTATCAACAACGATCTTTCTGCCGGTTGTTCCGGAATCTCCCCAGCTTCCTCCGACCACAAAGGAACCGGAAGGATTGATCAGATATTTTGTGTGTTCATCAACTAAATCTTTTTGGACAACCGGAAGGATAACTTCATTGTACACAAGATCATGAATTTCTTCCTGTGTTACGGATTCAACGTGCTGTGTGGAAACAACGATTGTATCGATTCTTTTCAGGACACCGTCTTCATATTCTGCAGTGACCTGTGTTTTTCCATCCGGTAACAGGCGAGAATCCTGTCTACGTACCTCTTCCAGTCTCTTTGCCAGTTTATGGGCAAGATCAATCGCAAAAGGCATATAGTTTTCTGTCTCGTTTGAAGCATAGCCGAACATGATGCCCTGGTCACCTGCAGAGATGACATCATGCGCAACCGCATCATTGATTTCTGCAGATTGTTTGTTGACTTTGACGGTTACATGATATTCTTCGTTATAACCGATTTCTTTTAATACGTTTTTGGCGATGTTTTCATAATCAATTACCGCTTTGGTTCCGGCTTCTCCGTATACAACAATCAGGTCATCTTTAATTGTTGCTTCAACAGCCATATGACTCTGCGGATCCTGGCGCAATGCTTCATCAAGGATAGAATCGGCAATAAGATCACAGACTTTGTCAGGATGTCCGCTGGTGACGGATTCAGAAGTAAAATAATATTTAGACATAAAAAACCCCTTTCTCTGGTTGTCTTTTCAACAAGCTCTTGAAAGAGGATATTTGACATATTAAGCTCTTTCTTTATCGATGTCAGCAGTACCACCTTACAATTATGCAGGTTGGCATGTGGTCAATGAGCTGACTCTCTCACACATTCTTGATAAA
>JAFYCG010000104.1 GCA_017539825.1 Solobacterium sp.
AACCACCCGCAAAGAAGTCAGATGAAGAGGCAATGACAGAAGGAACAAGACCTGAACTGCCTCCGATGCAGATGGAAAACGGAGAGAATCCGGAAGGTATGCAAATGCAGGAACCACCCGCAAAGAAGTCAGATGAAGAGGCAATGACAGAAGGAACAAGACCTGAACTGCCTCCGATGCAGATGGAAAACGGAGAGAAACCGGAAGGAATGCAAATGCAGGAACCACCCGCAAAGAAGTCAGATGAAGAGGCAATGGCAGAAGGAACAAGACCTAAACTGCCTCAGAACCAGATAGAAGAAAATGATTTTTCAGTTGATGAGAAACTGGGTGATCTGCATGATGAGTTAACCGCAGACACTTCTGTAACTAAGGATGATTTTGTTTCCAAAGTCAAAAAAGTATTTATGGAATTTCTCAGATATTTTCGCAGTGAAAGAACACTGTCTGAATAAAATGTGAACGAAAAAAAAGAGAAACTGAAGGGATTCTGAATCTGTTCTGAAAAGGAAGGAAAGTCCGTAGATTATGATTTTTGAATCTTTTAGAATACCGGAGAGGTGATGAAAATGACATTGATTCTGGATGCTTTCAAAACAGAAGAAACAAATAACGATACCTTTACGGAACTTCTGAAGGAGCATAAAAAATTCATTCTTGTATGTGCTTATAGGGCATGCGGGCATTATGTCTCAACATTGGATGATGAATGGTCAATCGCGTTAATGGCTTTTTATGAAGCTTGTCGCACGTATGAAGATTCAAAAGGAAATTTTAAATCCTTTTGTTCCTTAGTGATCAGAAGAAGAATACTGGATTATCAGAAAGGAATTTATCGTTATCAGAATGAAATACCTGTAGACAGAATTGTGCTGGATGGAGAGCTGGACGAAAATCCCCTTCCTTTGGAAAATGAAATCCATATGCAGCTTGCACAGGATGATTCTCAGACTGTTGATTATGCCATCAAGGGAGAAATAGAAGAAATACAGATGATTCTTGAAGAGTATGGTTTTTCTTTCTATGATCTTTCCTCCTGCAGTCCAAAGAGCATTAAGACAAAAAAGACATGTGCGATAGTAATCAGGGAAATGATGGATCATCCGGAATGGATGAAATATATGTGGAAGAACAGAGCTTTGCCGATGAAGGAATTATGCAAATCCACCCGAATACATCGCAAGATCATTGAAAGACATCGGAGATACATCATAACTGCACTTGAAATCAAAACCGGAGATTATCCGTATCTCTCAGAATACATACCGTTGGAAGGAGACACAAGATGAAAGGTATCGTTGTAGAAAACAGAAAAAGAAAATCTGCCGTATTATGTGAAGATGGTACAGTGTCTCTGGTAAACGGTATATTTCCGATAGGATCAACCGTTGATATTTCATGTAAAAAGAAACCCCATGCCTTGTGGTACAAAATAGCGATGGCATGTATGGTATTGATGATGACAGTTGCAGGCATTCACAGATATCAGTATACGGTATTGGCATATGGTTATGCATTGGTGGATGGTACATCCTCCTATGAGTTAACACTGAATAAAAAAGGTGATGTCATCCAGGTGGAAGCTTTAAATGAAAACGGTAAAAGCAACCTGGAAGAAGTCGTTAAAAATACAATGCATCATCATGTTTCAGATGCCATTTCATCTATATCTGACGATGAGGAAATTCTCAGAGTCAATATAACATCAGAAGACAGGGCTTATGCACAGGATATATCTGACAAAGTCAGAAATAACACACAAAAAGAAATTGAATCTTCTTCCTCCTCTATAGAAGAATATGATCATGCAAAGGAATTTGTCAGAAACAAAGATAAACCTGCAGAAGGATGTCCTGAAATGCAGATGGAAGAACCACCGAAGAAACCTGAAGAGCATATGGAGGAAGGCAATCCGCAAACTCCCCCACAACCGCAGCTTCCTGATCAGATGCCCCTTGAAAACAGCAAGTAAAACCTGCTGTTTTTTTGATACAATAATTGTAGGAGAAGATTTATGAAAAAAGCAATTTTCTTTGATATTGACGGTACGCTTGTCAGCTTTAAAACACATCAGGTCTCACCGAAAACATTTGAAACACTAAAACAATTAAAAGAAAACGGCAATCTGCTGTTTATCGCTACAGGCAGAGGGAAAGACGGACTCAAAGTGCTGGAACAGTTTCCTTTTGACGGATATATCACATTGAACGGACAGTATTGTTATTTGGGAAACGGAGATGTGATTTATGAAAACTTTATTCCGAAAGATGAATTAGTCATTCTGCTGGAATATCTGAAGGATCATCCGTTTCCTTGTGGATTTACAATGGAAAATACAAAGGTATTCAACTATCGTGATGAAAGAGTGGATGAAGTTCATGCGATTACACAGAATGATGACCATCCGGCAGGGGATGTCTCCAATGTCGTAAATGAGAAGATATATCAGGCAATGTCTTTCATCAATGAAGAGGAAGAAAAGGAATTGATGAAAAACCTGAAACATTGTACAAGTGCAAGATGGTATCCGACTTTCTGTGACATTTCTCCGATCGGGGGAACCAAGGTTAAAGGAATAGACCGTTTTTGTGATTATTTCAATATTCCTATTGAGGATACAATCGCTTTCGGTGATGGCGGCAATGACAGGGAAATGCTGGAACATGTGCATACTGCTGTCGTTATGGGGAGTGCTTCGGATGATTTGAAAGAGATCGGAACATATGTTACGGATGATGTGGATCATGATGGCATTGCAAGTGCATGTGTACGGTTAGGGTTAATATAAGGAGTTTCGGATATGATTGCTGAAAGAATGTGGGATAAAGTCTTTCAATTCAAAAAGGAAAAGATGTGGGAATTCTTTAATGAAACAGATATATTCGCTATAGATCTTCCTTCCGGTGGAATCGGATATTGCTGCATCATGGGACAGCTTGGTGAGCATATTTCTCTTGCTTTGTATCGTGGTGAAGAAGGGTTGAAAACGTATCGCAGCATTATGGATAATCCGGATGTGGAAGACCATGAAAGAATGATTATTGCCATGGGACAGATTTGTCTGCAATGCAGTTTTGAAAACAGGGAAGATACCAATGAAATGCAATTGCCTGAATTACAGGCATATGCAAAGAAAAAAGGCATTCAGCTCAAAGGAGAAAAAGCTTATCCCAATCTGCAGAGATACAGTTTTCTGAGAGTCCCCTGGCCGGTAACAGATGCAGAAAGCAAGGATCTTGAAGAGGCTCTGGATGCTGCTTTGTATCTTGCTTCGATTCTCAAAAAAGACAAGTACAGTGTCCGTAAAATGGAAGAAATCGGATTTAAGGGGGAAGATGTTCTGACAGAAAGCCGGATTCCGTATCTGCAAAGAACTGATGAAGGATGGAATAATTCTACGATCTGTTTGCCGGAAAGAGATTATTCTTCCCTGTATTATGAGCCGAAGCTTCCTTCACCTTACAAGATACAGGAATTAAAAGAAAAAAGGGCTATGGAACAGGATGATCTGGAAGCAGGCTTTCGTATTCTGCCTGCATGGGTTGAAGAAGGAACACCGGAGGATCCGGCCCATTATTTCCCGTTATCAATATTCGCCTTGAATCGTTCAAGCGAATTACTGTTACCGCCTGCAATGATGCAGGGGACAAACCATGAAGCCTTTGATGCGCTGCTTTCTTCTTTCTGTGATATATTGCTGCAGGTGGGAAAACCGCAGACAATTTATGTAGACAGTCTGCGTCTGGCTGTATTTCTGGAGGATTTCTGCGATGAGGTTGGCATAGAGATCGAAACGGAAGAATATCTTGACCGGCTGGATGAAGCATATGAGGAAATGGAAAATGATTTCAGGGATCCTGCAGGATTGTTGGAAGAAAGCGGATTAATCGATGAATTGATCGAAATGAGCGATGAAGAATTCATGATGCTGCCGGAAGAGATTAAAATGCTGTTACAGAATGATGATGTTGCAGATGTGCTTCCGGAAGAAGTAAGAAGAAAAATCAGGAAGCTGTTTAATTAAAACAGAGAATCCGAACAGATTCTCTGTTTTTTACTTCCTCAGGCAGTTGTATCATTTTTTATCTCAAGGATCTTCTCCATAAGATCATATATTTCCTGATTCGTTTCAATCAGATTGTATATGCCATCTTCGGAAAGAACGCCTCTTTTCAGATCTTTTGGTAATAAACCTTTCTCATCATCTTCAAAATCATTTTTCCATTCGCTGCTTTCGTAATAGCTGACAAGCAGGTTATACTCCGGTATGTTTTCTTCGAATTCTGTTAATGCCTGTAATAAGGATTGTGCTACTGCATTGCTGGTATCAAGGATTTTTTCCATCTTTGTAATTCGTTCAATCTGTTTCATTTTCTTGCTCCTTGTATCAAGTATATACCTACGAAAAAGGAAAGGGTATTTCTAATCCATTGCATGTTACAATACTACAGGGAGGATTTTTATGAATAACATCCTATTTCGAGATATAAGGCAAACAGAGACAGAACAGTCTGCAGAAATAGAAAGCATTTGTTTTTCAAAGGAAGAAGCATGTACTTTAGAAATGATGCAGGACAGAATGCAATATGCAAAAGATATGTTTCTTGTAGCTGAAGATACAACTACCGGAAAGCTGGCAGGATATATCACGGGGATTGCTACAGAGGAAGAGAACTTTTGTGATAAATTCTTTTTTCAGGGATCCCTGCATAATCCTACAGGAAAGAATGTCATGCTTGTCGGTCTGGAAGTTCTTCCGGAATACCGCATGAAGGGCATCGCAAAAGAACTGATGAAAAGATATGCCCAAAGACAAAAAGAACAGGGCAGAGAAAAGATGATTCTGACCTGTAAGAGCCATTTTGTAAAGATGTATGAGAAGATGGGTTTTACAGATAAGGGAATATCTGCATCTGCATGGGGAAATACCCATTGGCATGAAATGGTTTATGACCTGACAGGAGAAGAATGATGAAAAAGAACAAATTTCTGATATTTTTTCTGATTGCGTTTATGTTTAATCTTGCCGCAAGCTTTGCCCATCCGGTAACACCGACACTGATTGTGGAAAGACAACTGGACAGTTCCATGTTCGGCGTGGCACTTGCGGCTATGATGACCATGTATTTTCTTTTTTCTCCGTTTTGGGGAAAATTGTGCAGTTACATCCCCACAAAAAGAATCATGCTGATCTGCTGCATGGGATATGCGGCAGGACAGTTTATCTTCGCTTCTGCTTACAGTGAGGCTGTTGTTATAGGCGGCAGAATGTTTGCGAGTATTTTTACGGGCGGATGTTTTACCGCAATGGCGAATTATGTCATCAATCTTTGCGGTGCAGATAAACAGGAAAGAGGAAGAAATCTTGTTGTGCTGACTACTATTCAGAGTGTCGGCAGTGCCATAGGCTATTTCATCGGCGGCATGCTGGGAATTGTTTCTGTGAATACGGCTTTTTTCGCACAGGTTGCGGTATTGGCATCTTCGGGTATCTTATTTCTGTTATTGTGTGAAGATGATACGCAATACAAACAGAAACCGGAAACTGCCTTAAGTTTCAAGCAGGTGAATCCTTTCTCTTCTTTTCTTTCCGCAAGAAGTTTTATGACACCTATGCTTGCGATGATCTTTATCATTGTTGCGATTTCTGCGATCGGACAGAATGCCTATGAGCAGTGTTTCAATTATTACATCAAGGATCAGTATGGCATGTCTTCTGCATACAACGGGATCTTTAAAGCTGTCATTGCCGCGGTAACATTGACATTGAATTCCACCGTCAGCATGTATCTGCAGAAACGCACGGATATCAATAAGACATTTCTTTATATTCTCTGGGCATGCACAATACTGACTTCATTGATTCTTTTGAATCACAGCCGGATTCTGTTTATCGGTGTGTATATCATCTACAGCAGTGTTATGACACTGCGTCTGCCTCTGTTTCAGGCGATGTGTGCAAACAGAGCTTCCTCATCTTCCAGTAATGCCGTCATGGGTTTCTATCAGTCGATGAACTCATTGGGAGGTATCTTCGGTGCCTTG
>JAFYCG010000105.1 GCA_017539825.1 Solobacterium sp.
AATGCAATCTTGACTGTTTTACGTTATAATATTAGGCAAGTATTTTTGCCTATTATTCTCAAAATGTGAGGTGAATGTTATGGCAGTTTCTTACAAGAAGTTGTTCAAATTGCTGATTGATCGTGATATGAAGAAGAAAGATTTCAAAGTACTCACCGGCATTAGTCAAGGAACATTGAACAAACTTCAGAATGGCGGCAATGTTATGGTCGATGTCTTGGAAAGAATATGTTTAACCATGCATTGCAATATAGAAGAGATAATGGAGATATACCCAGATCCTGAAGATGGTACAAAAAAAAGTACAGGCATCTGAGTATAATGGATTACGGAGGAAAAATGAAGAAAAAAGTTTACAGTGCAAGTTCTGTAAACGCAAGTTTCGTCGATTTTGTAACCAATTAGCCTAATTGTTCTGCTGTTTTCTCCTGTGAAGACGTCCTTTTTGAACCCGGTTTAGGGCCTGGTTTCTGCCTCGGTGAGCCATCCTTATTGTACTTCTTCTTGTGATGTGATCCCGGCTTTGGCCCGGGCTTTTTCCTGATGACATTACCTTCTTCATCAAGCTGCTTTCTGTGTGAGCCCTTCTTAGGCCCTGGCTTGAGTTTCTTTTGACGTTTTACGATTCCGCTGTTTTCCTTTGTTGCCTTATCTGCTATCTGATCCAGATTTTCCAGTTCTATTCCAAGCTCTTTCATCAGATTCAGCTGTCTCTGGCTTTCGTTATGCGTTACTGTGTAATACTTCCCGTTTCTGAGCTGCATCGTCAGCAGCGACAGTTCATTCATCGCCACATTCGTGGAATACCCTGCTCTCTGGCATGCGTGAAGAAGTTCATTCCTGATGATTGAGGAGATGAACACTGTCAGATACTTCGCATATACCGATGAAGTATTATGCACATGGCTTACGTTGAACCCCTGATGTGACTTCATGATCTTATAGATCACTTCAGAGTTGTTGCGCATGCTGTAAAGGCTGTTCGCCTTTACGGCGCTCATCTTTTCTGATGTTGCCAGTGAGCTGAATCCCTTCTCATCTATCGCTGCCTGCAGGGCTGTATGGTTGATTTCCGCACTGATCAGTCTTTTCCGATTATTCCTTTCAACCGTGAAGTAGTCCTTCAGGTCATCAGGTATTGCATGATTCTCTTTGTTCAGAATGGCTTCATCAGCTTTCTTCTTTTCGCTGTATACCTTATCCAACAGTGTAATTGCCCTTTCACCGCCATTCTTCCAGTCATAGTAAAGATGAACACTGCATTTAAGATCACTGTCCTTGAACAGCTGTTTCGTATCTGTTACGCCAAAGAAATTCGTGCCGGGGATGAATGACATGCTTTTGAAACGGATTTCTTCCTTGTGTTCAAACATCATATCCGTATGGCCTTTGACATCCGTCTTCAGCTTCAGCACGAACTCTATATGGTTTTTCTGCAGGTATTCCAGTACATCAGCACAGCAGTATCCTCTGTCAATGATGAAGCCTTTGACCCTGATCTTCTGGTTTACCAGTGCATCGACGATGTATTTCACGCCTTTGGCATCAATCATACCGCCGCGGTATTCGCAGCTGTACACAGGTGTGCAGGTATCGGCATCTACAGCGTACATGAAACTGACGACATCCATGTTCTCTTCATGCGATTTGGCTTTTCCTTTTTCGGCGATCTCAACGCCTTCCGCTTCACAGTTGTTGTTTGATCCGTCGACGCAGAGGTATACTTCCCTGATGCCGGCATCACAGCAGCGCTGAAGCCATTTCTCACGGAAAAGTTCGTTCTTCTCACTCGGCATGCCGTTCTGAAAGAATTCAGAATACCAGTCATCATTGAACACACCGCCTGCTGTGAATGCTCCTTTATCTTTCATGAAAGTCTGCATCTGGATGGTCGAATTGGTATGAGCGCCGACCATGAACATGCAGTAATCCAGGATGACACCGGCATCCCTTTCACCATAGACTTCAACCAGATCATCATAGATACCCTTATCCTGAACGATACTGTTGAAAGCGGCATACAGGCCTATTTTAAGCGAACCGACTTTAAGGCCGGTACCGGAAAGGGCTTCCCAGAGAACGGGATAGAGTTCTTTGTAGTTGTCATTGGGATGCATTTTGCCGGGCTCAATGTACTGGCCGATGACAACTCTGTTTTTTGTTGGTTTGCCGTTAACGCTGAGAGAGATGCCTTTGGGGATGAAAACACGTTTGTCGGTATAGGAAATGCGTGCGGAAGAAGGGATGTCAGCGGTGTACTGGGAATAGATCATAGAAGCCTCCAAATTAGCCTGAAACAGCAAGGTTACTCCGTAACCCTTCAATATTATACACAATTTCACGTAACGATGCAAGCAAAAACGCCTTATAAATACGGCGTTTATGGCTGTTTTTTGCAATTGTTAATTATGCTAATTGGTTACGAAATTTGCGAGATTTGCGCCTGAAAGCATGACATTTGAAGAATGCCGGGAATTGAAATTCTATCAGGAGAAAGAGAACGTCCTGATGTATGGGGGATCAGGAACAGGCAAGACGATGCTTGCGATCTGTATCGGGAGGAAGGCATGCATGGCAGATATACCGGTG
>JAFYCG010000106.1 GCA_017539825.1 Solobacterium sp.
TGCCTTGTGAATCTACAGCACAGAGAAGTTTTTTTGCATCATGTTCCGATAATGCAGTATCAAGCCGCTTAAGGAGTTCCCTGTCTTCACTCTTTTTCCTTCCCTGCCTCTCAAACGTCTTGCTTTGCATCAGGATCAGATCATCGATTGAATGATCTGATTCCACAGTCAACTCCTTTTGCGCTTTCTTTATTTCCCTTCGTATATTATCTGCGAGCCCACTCCATAGTTGATCAATATCATGAATATCCTCTATGCGGTAAGAATATGCCATTTGAAGTTTATATCCATTCCATTTGAACGGAAACAGATAATCGCATGTATGGTCAAGTTCCATATCGCAATTATACTTTGGGGGAAGTCCGGAGATTAGTTCTGCAACCAATTCTTTTCTTCTGGCATATTTCCTGGCATTTTTCGCGCCTGTATCTTCGATCCAGTAGCCCAATGTTTGAGTATATTGCGGCATTCCAAGAAGTTTAAACCCCATTCGTTTCTCTTTAACATATGGGAGTCTTGCAATCAATTGTTCATCTTTGCGTATCTCTACAGCATCCCATCTTCCGGGTGCTACCGCATCCAGCCACCAAGGTTGTTCAAATATGGAATTGACTTGTTCGATACTGTTATTCATTTGTAAGTTTCCTCATCGTTAATGATAAATATTCTATCATTGCATCCATAGCATAGCCTTTTACAACGGTATCAAACGATATATCCGGGTATTTCTTTTGAAGATAACTGAAAGCCAGGAATAAATCTTCACTCTTATTTAAAACATTCATGAAATAACTGGTTTTGCCTTTATCCAGATTGCTTTCTTTCAGCTGATTCAGATTGTCCCACAGTTTTGAGCTGACAGAGGCCCTGATTGCTTCTTTCACCCGAAGGCTTAAAGGTATATGGTTGAAAGGATATCCGTTATTTGCGTTAATACATGATCCTATTTCAGGATCAAGAGCACAAATAACACCACTCTCATATTCACCACAATTGCCAAGATATTTCATTCCCCGATATGCTTCCAAAAGAATATGCATGTCCAGGAAAGGAGCAATACATTTTGATACAGTATTATATGCATCAATGACATTCCCTTGCCCATCTGCCATCAGAATCTCGCTGTAATATCTACGCAAATTGATTCGGTTTACTCGTCCGCACAGTTTTATATTTAGTATCTTTTCAGCTTTCGAGATATGATAATTATCCACTTTTTCAATTAAGGCTTGCGGAGCAGCTTCAATAAAACTTCTGTTGTAAATCTTATCATGGAAAAAACGTTCCGCACTTAACATTTTTCCCTTTACTGAATAATGGTTTCTCAGGCATTCTCCACCAACTCCAGATAAGGTTGTTAAACATCCATCCGTTGCCATTAATCGATATTCCGAACGATATGTCGCACTGAAACCCCCAATATCATGGGAAGTCCTTCCGTCAAAAAACACGAGATTCTCAAATAACAGCTTCTGCAGATCGATATTATTCTCGTCAAGTCTTGGTGTAGGGACAATTGTAATATCAAATCCCTTCACCCTTGCCATTGTGGCAGCAGCATTCTTCTCTCTATCATGAGCATGTCCTGTGCTATGCGTATGCAGATGGAGGTTGTTTCGGTAATCAGATGCCATAGCTGCAAAAAGCAATGTACTGTCATGTCCTGCCGACAAGCCCAGATCGACTCGTTCTTCTCCCAGTGCCGGTTTCAGAATACTGAAGTACCGCTTGATCTGCCGCACCTGTTCATGAATGGAGTTTTGTTTCCCATTGTTATGTAATGGCAGAATCTCTACATCCGGATGAACAATGAATGTAACTCCGCAACCGACTTGATTCGCTTTTCTCTGCTCTTCTTTGTTCATCTGGACAACTTCATTCACAAGTGTATCCGGAGAAACAATTATCCCTGTCAGCAATTTCTCATACACAGCCATATCATTGATGGATACTTTGCCAATCGCAGCTACAGCAGCAAAGAATGAAGAGCAGAAGAAATGATATTCTCTGTCAGAGAAAAAATGCTTTGCTGACAGAGCATCAGAAATAATGTAAACGCGATTCTTTACATACAGAATCAACGTAAACTGGCCATACATATCTGAAAGCGATAATGTCTCCTCAGAAAAATCTTTCAGTGTGTTTTCCAATGAAAGTGTATAATCCAGGCCTTTATATATGTATGCACCGACTGCCGCACAGAACCCATATTCGGTTTCAACGGAATAGGGCTTCTCTGCTGTAATCTTATTATATAAATACAGGGTATATTCTCCTAACTGATACTCAGTTGGATTATGTAATCCATTTTGTGAAAATGCATGAAGCGATTCACATATATTAATGGACTGATCACCGTTTTTCATCAGGAAAAAGCCAGCCATAACAACGCCTCTTTACTTATCAGTCGGTAACTTAATCCATTCCCCAAGCATTATATCTGTTTGAGGATCATCAAACAAACAGAAGCCAGAAGTAGGATACATTGTGATTTCTCCAAATAAAACCTGATGGCGAACAATATACAGATCCACCCGGGCATAATACATATCTTTCGATAATATTCTGGCAATCTCCATCATCTCATCAAATTCATCCGGTTTGGGGATCTCATCTGTGGAATTGGGTGGTCCCTGAACAATTCCTGTTTTCTTCCAATTTTCATCCATAAAATCCAAGGTATGATTCCCGTACCTGTCATGGTGAACCTGGATTAATTTGGGAACGCCGTTAAAACACATGAACTTGTAATCATTCGGAGTTAAACCATCATCTGTTTCCAGATATTCTTCACATATAATGCACGGCTCAATATCTTTATAACACCATTCTCTTCCGCTCCAAAATGCATTTTTCTTCAGCCATGCATTTAATTGCTTTTCTGCTGAAGGAATATCCAGTTTCGATTTATCCATGCAGATAATGTTCGTTCCGGAAGCATGATTACATTTCAAAACAAA
>JAFYCG010000107.1 GCA_017539825.1 Solobacterium sp.
ACTTTATTATCCTATGGTTTAAAATATAATGCAAGACTAAACGCATAAAATGCGGTATGATTTTTACAGGAGGGCGGGAACTCATGACAGTCGGGGAAAATATTATGCGCTTCAGGAAGAAGGCCGGCATCACATCACGCGGGCTGGCAGGATGTGTCGGCGTCAATCCGGCAACGATGTCCAGGTACGAGCACGGGCAGATTTCCGCCATTCCCCCGGAGATGATCGGGAAAATAGCCGATGTCCTCGGCATCACCGCGGAACAGCTGACAGCCGGGGATTCGTCCTACTCCTATATGAATGAGCCTGAAAAGAAAAAAATCTCCTCCAGAAAAAAAGAGGAGAAAGAACTCCTGAAAGGCTTTTACGGCCTTTCTCCCGAGCTGCAGGACGCAGTCAGGAGAATCTGCAATACAGGCCTGTCAAAATGACAGGCCTTTTTCTTTGCTTATTTACCGGTCAGGGTGTGAACTGTAACTTTTCTTTTCCGCACTGCACAGGAAAGAAAAGGGAGAAATCTTTCGATAATGAATGTTAGTAAAACCTGCTTTTCTTAACATTGAAAGGATCTCTGAACGAGTATACATTTTGACATCTCCTCCGGGAAGATGAGGAAATAACAGATTCGCCAAACAGCGTATTGGTGTAATACAATCCATATCATTTAACAGTACATATCCGCCATTTATCAGAATCCGATACATTTCATTGACAGCCTTTTGCGGATGAGGGTAATGATGAATGCTCATGTTGCAGGTAACACATTGGTACTGACTGTCATCCAACGGCATTTTTTCAGCATCTCCTGCTGTTATGATTGCGGTATCCGCAAGCCTTTCCTTTGTTTCCTGAACCATTTCTTCTGAAAGATCTAATGCATTCAATTGTATTTCCGGAAATCGATCCTGCACAAGCTGCAGGAATGCACCGGGTCCGCAACCAATATCGATCAGCCTCTCCGGATGGATTGTCTTTATTGCAGAAAGTATATATTTATAATCATGTCTCCAGTATCCGTTATGAGCCAGTTTTGACTTTCTGTGTTTATTGAAATATGTGAGTGATTTTTCTTTTGCTGATACATTCATATGCTCATTCCTCATCAGTAAAGCAGTCATAAGGAGCTGTCTTATCAAAGACAAATCCTTTTTTCTTCAAGTTCGGAATGACATCAGTCTGTCGAAATGCCTCTGATGCAATATCTGTAAAACCATTGTGTGCGGTAAAAACATATCGTATTTCCGATAGATTAATACGATTTTTCAAATCATGCAGCGATTGAATATTCAGCTTGCTGTTGTAATTGAAAATATCAAAGAAACACCATCCTCCATCTTTGTTTAACGCAATTGAATCTCCTGTAAACAACAACTGATCATCAACCAAGTATGCCATATGCCCAAGCGTATGCCCCGGCACAAGATATGCCTGTATCTTCAGATCATCAATCATTGTTACTTCGCCATCTTCCAGTAAATGATAGCCATCTTTGATTGATATGGAATTTTTCAATCCAAAAGGGCCGATCTGTTTCCTGTGATAGGTATTGGTTAGATAGTTTTCTTCTATTCTGCCCAAATAGATTTCTGCATCAGAAAAATGATTTGTCTGACGAATATCCAGTCCCCCGGCATGATCCGGATCCACATGTGTAAGAAACAATGCCTTTACATCGGAAGGATTGATGTTGATCTTCTTTGCTTTCTTTAAGAAAGATGGATAATTCTTATAACCGGCATCGATTGCGATCAGGGTGTTGTTCTTTCGAATAAAAAATATATTTACATCGTACTCTCGAATGCAGCTGACGTTATCCGTAAGTATTCCTGTTTCTGCAGGATGCAGAGCACCCTTCCCCCTGTACATTTTCGGAACAACATGCATTGCAAAATAATCGATTAAACTCATTTTGTTCAGCTCCTTTCCCTATTTTGCTTCATCTGACAATATCTTACTGTTTCCAAGGTTTAAGAACTTTCAAAAAGTCGCTGAATGAT
>JAFYCG010000108.1 GCA_017539825.1 Solobacterium sp.
CGCTTTCACCGCCGTAATAATTATTATTGTTATCCGTTACAGGTTCTGTATCAATATGAGAAACACTGCCTGTCCATGTTGCTGATTCATCAATTCTTGAACGGATGATGATATTCATGCCCGGAACAATCACCCCGATGGAATTCTCGTCGACTTTGCCTTTGACATGGTACTCACCGGTCTGTGTAATGGAAATATACGGAAGCTCATTGCCGAAATTGTCA
Source organism: Solobacterium sp. (assembly GCA_017539825.1). Lineage (GTDB taxonomy): Bacteria > Bacillota_I > Bacilli_A > Erysipelotrichales > Erysipelotrichaceae > Bulleidia. The sequence goes on from JAFYCG010000108.1 coordinate 225, forward strand.
TAACCGTTTTCGCTGATGGTTTTAACCACACCGCTGATCGAAGAAGTTACAACCGCATTGTCAATTTCCTTCTGGTATTTTTGCAGATCCTGTTTCTTTTGCTGTAATTCAATATCATCCTGCCTGATTTGCATCTGTTTGCTCTGGATCTGTGTCGTATAATCCAGTTTTTCATCAGCACTTGCCCTGTTTCTGTCACTGACGAGTTCAGAGATTTCCGCATTCAACGCTGCAATGTCATTATTAATACCTTCGATCTCAAGTTGTGTTGAGGCAATACTGTTTTGTGCCTCTGTCACATCATACTTGAATAAAGGTGAACCGATAATAACGGTTTCTCCGATTTCCACATACAGTTCTTCAACCGGTCTTTCGGAATCCTTTTTGATTTCCAGGGTTTCCTGTGATTCCACGACACCCGAATAACGGTCGGCATAAATCATGCCTCCTCCGGTAATCACGGAGACCTTTTCCACATAAGCCCCTTCACCATTGGATGCACTGTTACGGTCTTTCAAAAGAAAATATCCAATCAATAAAGCTGCAACGATCACGATTGCAACGATTGAAACAACAACTTTATTCGTTTTCTTCATGTATCTTCCCCCATGTACTGTTTATGTTAACACCAGAGTTAACCATCTTCAACTTAAGAATCATTAAGATTTCAGAAAGAAAAAACGGGTTGTTTTACCCGTTCTGGTTATAGGTCAGCCATGAGCCGTTATCTGCCAGCCACCATGATGTATCAATCCGATACCAGGTATAATTGTCATCCTTTTTGACTTCATAAACCGGATAGGAAGAGCCTTCCATCGCAATCCCGATCATTGCTCCGCCTGTTCCCGGATTATCCCTGAAATTCAGTCCGCTGACATTCACGGTAATGGATCCGATCGGATCGCTTTCCTCTGTTCCGTAACAGTTTGTCAGATTGATCTGTTCATTTGAACCCAGAGTTCCCTGCAGATTCAGAACACCCCATTTTGTACCTCTTTGTACATAGGCTCTGCCCTGGTATACCGGCTCCGCCTGATCAAAGATAAAATCGGAAACTTCCTTTCCTTCGGAATTGATATATCCCCATTTTCCGTATTTTTTGACAGGTGCATATCCCTCTGAGAAATATCCCAGTCCATGGTAGTCCAGAGAAATCTGTCCGCCGTTGGAAGCCTGTACAAAAGATGTCTGTGTTTCATCAGCGACCTGATAATATCCGTTGATATATGTTCCTTCGACATATCTTCCACGGCTCTGGTTTACGGTAGAAAGATAATTCCCGTTTTCATCGATAATGGCAAGTCCCGTTTCCGTAAACTGTCCGTCGATAATCGGTACTACTGCACCGCACGGAAGCTTTGTGCCGTTATAGATATCAAAGCCCTGTTCGGCTGTCATGTTTCCGCTGTCATCCCTGACCCTGTACAATACGCCTAAAGTGCCGTTTTGAATGGCAAGTTTTGCGGTAATCTGATTTGTGTTAATCGGTTCAGAGACAAAATCGTTGATACCGGCTTCTGTTACTCCGGTAAAATCATTGGAGAATATATATGCAGTGGAGGTTGCAGTATCGGAAGCACCGATCACGAATTCGGAAGCACCGCTGTCCTGGTGCAGCCATAAACCCGAGGTAATTCCTTGTGAAAATAAAGTAGTGTTAATCCGGATTGTTGCAGGATACAATTCGTTTCCGTAAAAGTCATAGATTCCCTGCATACCGTGGATATCCACAATAACCGCATTAGGAGAATATTTACCGTTATTCCATTGGCTTCCGTATCCCTGTTTTGCACTGTCAAGGACAAGCATCTGGTCACCGCCTCTGCTGGTGCTGTATAACACTGTTGCATATGGATATGCTTCCACAGGCTTGACATTATCAAACTCCATTTCCGGCTCAACCGCCCAGACGCTGAACTGTACAGGTTCCGGAGTTTCCTCGATCACGGATGATATGGATTCCTCAGGCTTGCTGCAGGAAGCAAGCATACCAAGACTCAGAATGACTGAAAGTATTTTACCGGTTTTCATTCCGCATTATTCTTAGAGGCTTTTGATTCGGCAAGTGCCTGCTTGTAAGCCTTTTTCCTTTCTTCCTGGGCTTGTTTTTCTGCACGTTTGGCTTCTTCTTTCTGTTTTTTTATTTCTTCTTCAGCTCTGGCTTTGACACCGATTTCCTTCGCCGTTTTCTCAGTGACCTTGAAAAGGTCAAAAGCGGAGAAGAATGCAAATACAAGGCCTAACATCAGACCGATAAATCCGCTCTTTACAAAAATAAATACGATAGCAATACATCCCGCCAGAACCAGAAGCCACAAAATTCCCTGCAGCAAAGAAGCTCCGAGATGTTCTTTACGATAATCCGCAAAGTTTTTTGCTGCAGAACTCATCAAAAGCATGCCCGCAAACCATCCTGCAAGCAGAAAAAACCCAAAACTAAAAACCTGCATTTATTCCTCCAATTCAATCACAAATAAGATTATATCACGATAAAGTCGTGTTTAGCCAAGAATATGCAAATGTTGAATGGCATAAGTAATGCCATCCAGTTCACAATCCACTGTCACAAAGTCGGCATGTTCCTTCACATCATCTGCAGCATTTCCCATTGCCACACCGATTCCTGCGTATTCCAGCATTGTGATGTCATTGCCGCCATCCCCGAATGCCATGCATTCTTCTCTTTTTATACCGTATCTTTCCAGTGTGACTTTCATGCCTTCGGGCTTGCCTCCGTCTTCCGGAATAATATCCGCAAA
>JAFYCG010000015.1 GCA_017539825.1 Solobacterium sp.
AAGAAACCGGTCATGATAATATGATCTACATAGAAAATCAGCCCTATGTATCCCTGGTAATCAGGGAAAAAGAAGGTGACAGCGGGATTGCGGGAATAGAATGCGGCCTGTATCTGGATGAGTCTCTGACACAAAAGGCATATGATATAAAAGGAAATGTCTTACAAAACATAACTGATGAAAACGGGTCTGTATATTGGAAACTTTTTTCCGGAAAATACTGGCTGAAAGAGGATTTTGAACAAAGAGGGTATTATGTAACGGAACCACTTTGTATATCTGTCAATCCTGAAGAAGGGGATACGCTGATTACAGAAAGACAACATATACAGGCAGGTTTTACTGTAAATGTGACAGATGAAGGATTAAATCCTGTCGCCGGTACAGTCATAGAGATTCAATCCGCAGAAGGTACTTTATTGAAAACGATGACCAGCCATCACGAACCGGAGCAGGTCACAGGTGATGTGATACTTCCTGGGCAGAAATACGTTGTCCATGTAAAAAGTGTTCCGGATGGATTTGAGAAGGATGTTGGGGATATTGTGATAGAATTGCCTGAAATAATGCCTTCTTCAGTACCTGAAGTGCAAATCATTCTGCAAAAAAAAGTATCAGCACCTCTTCCTCTGCAAAAGGAAACACCTGAACCTTTGCAGAAGGAAGCTGAACCTTTTCCGGTTTTTTATGCAGGAATTGCATCGGGTATTATCGGCATAATTATCATGACCGTACTTTTGATTTTGAAGAAGAATAAGAAAGAACACAAAACAGAAGAAGAGATTCTCTAAGGGAGTCTCTTCTTCATAAATAAGAATGTCTCATATTTGTGTTAAGATCCATCTTAAAGAACACGAATATAAGGCCTCCTTTTGTATAAAAACCATCATACAGGGGCTGTTGATAAACACCTTTCAATCTGCTATATTTGACTTGTAAATCATACCGGTTGTGCTTTGTCAAAAAGCATGTACATGGTTCCGGTATTTTACAAAAAAGTCATGATCTGAAGCTTTCGCTTTATCAGTCAAAGATGATTTGAAACAGCCTCTATACAGGTGAATGCAGTATAAGAGGAATAAGATGAAAGACAGAATAGACCACAGACGACAGATTGTCGCAAATATGACACCGTTGGACGATGTATTTATGAGTGCATTGTTCAATGATGATCCCGTGGTGGCAGCAGCTGTACTGAAAATCATCCTGAACAAGCCGGATCTGGTAGTGACAGAAGTCAAAAGCCAGGCATTTATGGACAACCTCGGATACAGGAGCTCCAGATTTGATGTTAAGGCAGTTGATTCTGATGGGACGGTTTATGACATAGAAGTGCAAAGAAGTCCGGAAGGAGCTGTAGGTGAAAGAGTTCGCTTGAATTCGGCAATCCTGGATTCACGGCTTCTTGTTCCGGGAGATAATTTCAGGAGTTTGCCGAAATCTTATGTCATATTTATTACTGAGACGGATGTCCTGAAAGGCGATAAATCAATCTACCACATATACCGTACCATCGAGGAAAAGGGGCATGAAAGATTCATAGACGGACAGGATGTCATATATGTGAATTGTTCGTTCAACGGTAAATTTGATGATGTGGATTTCAGACTTAAATCACTGATTCATGACTTCAAATGCTCTCGTCCGGAGGATATGATCATACCGGAAATAGCCAGAAAAGCGAAGCATCTAAAAGAGGACAAGAAGGAGGTGGACAATATGTGTGAGACAATTCGGACATACTTCAAAGACGAGCTTGAAGAAGAAGTTTCCAAAGAAGTCACAAAAAGAGTTTCTGAGGCAGTAGCTGAAGCAGTTTTTGAAACAGCGGCCAAAACAAAGGCGGATGAAGCAAAGCTCATACATGAAAAACATCTCACAAAAGCCGGAAAGGCAGTGTCTTCAGGTATGCTGACAAAAGAGGAAGCCTTAGAACTTTTTGATGATGTTTCTGCAGAAGAATTGGAAAATGCACTTATCACCGATTGATGGATTAAAAAGTATTTTTGCTTGCCACAGATATTCCGGTTTCTGAAATACCAGTACAACATTTTGGCTTTCGCATAAAGACGGGAATATATACAGAGCATTTATCTTCCATAAACAGGATACATCTTTTTGTTTTCGGTATATGGAATGATATTTTTTTATTGACAGATATCTGTTCCGTGAATAATATTAATAAAAGCGATGAAAAGAAAAAGTACCTTGGTGCATGTGACAAAGAGAGCTTTCGGGTGGTGAAAAGAAAGTGAAACATCCTTTGGGAAAACACATCTTGGAGCTTCAGATCTGAAATAACAGTAGGGTCTGACGGATGCAACCGTTAAGATGCGAAAGTATGTTAGTACTTCATGAGGCCCGTTTTGTGAGAAACAGGTGAATTTGGGTGGAACCACGTTTATTAAACGTCCCTTGGCTGGGACGTTTTTTGTTTAGGAGGATAGATATGCAGATACAGATACCTGCCGGAATGAGAGATTTGTTTCCGGAAGAATGTACAAATAAGGAAGAGATGAAGAGAAAGATCCTGAATGTCTTTCGCTCATATGGCTATGCGATTGTAGAAACACCGCTGATTGAATATTACGCAACATATCAGAATACGTTTGATTCAATCAAAGAGGAACAACTGTACAAGTTTATGGATGATAACGGGCAGATTCTGGCATTGAGAACGGATATGACACTGCCTATCGCAAGATTGTGTGCCACAAAGCTGTCAAATGTTCAGCCTCCGTTCCGCTTCTGTTATGCATCCAATGTTTATAAAGTCAGACAATCCTTTGCGGGAAAGCGGAATGAAGTGACCGATTGCGGCATAGAACTGATCGGTCTGGATAAAAAGAGTGATCTTGAGGTTGTATCATGTGCCATTGATACATTAGAAGCTTTGGACCTGAAAGAATATACGTTTGAAATCGGAAACAGCGATATATTCAAACAGGCATGTTCGCTTGTTAAAGTAGATGAAGATGACAGGAACATTCTGGCTGATCTGATTGATCGGAAATCAATGATTGATTTAAAAATATTCCTTTCCGGAAAAGGATTTGAAAAAAAGGTCTCCGGCTTCTTCCAAGCGCTTCCACTGGCAAACGGAGAAAATGCTCTTTCGGAAAGCAGGAGGATCTGCTTTGATGAAAAACTGTCTGATGTCATAGATCAGCTGGAAAAACTGCAGAGTGATCTTCTTATCCTGAAACCAAACGCCAGTATAAGCTTTGATCTGGGAAAGGTTCCTCATCTGAATTATTATACGGGTATTATCTTTGAGGCATTTATACCGGGTGTAGGCACAAGCATTTTAAGCGGCGGAAGATATGATACATTATTACAGAAGCTCGGCAGGGATTTGCCGGCTTGCGGATTCGGCATCAAACTGGATTATCTTCTGGATAAAGACAGGTTACAAAAAGATGCAGTCAGAAAGCTTTTCTATCCTGCAGACAGAATTGTGGAAGCACTGATTTATGCAGAAAAACTTCGCAA
>JAFYCG010000109.1 GCA_017539825.1 Solobacterium sp.
ACCGACTCCCATCAGATATCTTGGCTTATCAAAAGGCAGATTCTCACAAGACCATCTTGTCATTCTGACCATGGTTTCCTTGTCTTCACCAACAGATGTTCCACCGATCGCATATCCGTCAAAATCCATTTCTACAAGCTTGTCGGCACAATACTTTCGTAAGTCCTCATAATCGCCACCCTGAACAATACCGAACAAAGCCTGTGTCTCAGGTTTTTTGTTTGCCTCTTTTCCACGTTTTGCCCAGCGCAATGTTCTCATCATGGAAGCTTCCGCATATTCCCTTGTGGCAGGATAGGGTATGCATTCATCAAAGGACATCATGATATCCGCACCGATTTTATTTTGTATTTCAATGGATTTTTCCGGTGACAGAAATAACATATCCCCGTTCAGCGTGTTTTTAAAAGTGACGCCTTCCTCCGTGATCTTTCTTGTATCGGCAAGGGAGAATACCTGAAATCCTCCGCTGTCCGTTAACATCGGTCCATGGTAATTCATGAATTTCTGTACGCCTCCGGCATGGTCCACAACATCTTCACCGGGTCTTAGCCAAAGGTGATAGGTATTCGCCAGGACAATGCCTGCACCAAGATCATAGAGCTCTTCCGGGGAAACAAATTTGACGGTTGCCTGTGTGCCTACAGGCATGAACATCGGAGTTTCCACATCACCATGGGGTGTGTGAATGATACCGGTTCTTGCCCCGGATTGTTTGCATATATGTGTCACTTCAAATGAGATTGGCTTCATGGGATTCTCCTTTATAAAACATACAATAGTATAACTGATTTTAGGTTTCTTTCAACTCCGCAGATAAAAAAAGCGGGTAACCCGCTTTTATTCAAATGATTCGAAACGAATGATTTTTGCCGGGATCTCTTCCGATAATCCTGCAGAATAGGATTCGCTGAAGACGACGGATCCTTTGACACGTTTGACACCGTCAAAATAAACAGCATCCAGTGATTTGGTGACATCATATTGCGATGTCTGCGCATTTTCATCGAAGTATTTTACATAATCATCCACATCGATGTAAAGATAGTATTCTGTCTGGTTCTCATCTTCGGCATAACAGATAAAGCCGTCATAACCGCCCATGTTGTTGGAGGAAATCGTATAATACGGCAGGACTCCGACCAGATCTGCATATACCGGATCGCCGCCTTTCAGTTCTTCGCTGAACGGTTGTGCTTCACCTGCTTCTGCAACAGGATCTATTGATGTGTACTTGATGACAAGATCACCTGTTGTCTCGGCAAGATTATCGGTAATTGTATCTGCTTTTACAACTTCTCCATGCATGCGGCGTGCAGGGGAATAGTAGATGGTGTTGTAGTCACCCATGACGTTGGAAACAATGACATTGCTCAGATCCAGTTCGGGATCAATTTCCTTTTTGTATTCATCAACGGTGAACATTGCATAAATGATTTCGCCCTCAGCGGTAAAGCATTCGGCAACAATGTCTGTATAATCCTTGTTGATCTGAACTTTTCCTGTATCATTGTAAATACCCGACACAGGTGCAAAAGAAACAACATCCACATATACCGGATCGCCGGAAGCGGATGTGGAAGTAAAGGCTTCTTCGGGTTTGGAAACAGCTTTGGAACCGGAACATCCTGCCAGAACCAGGCAGGCAGCGGCTAAGAATGATGTGAATTGTTTTGTTGGCATAATTATCTACTCCTTGTATATGTATCTATTGTATCATCTTCAGTTTTAAAAAGAAAAGATGTTATAATAAAGACATGAAATCACAGAGAATGAAAATCAGGAACCTGGATTATGACAGGAAAAAGATGAAGACAATCCATGTCAAACCGACATTGGCTTTGTCGGTTCTTCTGGTCATGGGAATTACGGCAATGGTGATGAAATCCTACATGCTGTTAGCAGGTCTGGCGATGGTTCTTCTTGCCTTGTTTGCTTTAGCAGTCATGCCCGACCGCAACCTGTGTTCTTTCTGTCCCGAGTATCTGATTTTATACAATTGCAGGGATAAGACAGAATGCATGGTGATCTATTGGGAAGATATTGTCAACTGGCAGTATGAGTGGTCGCCCAAGGTTGATCTTTTTGCGGTAACGCTTGTAGACGGACATACCGAAATACAGGAAGTCTATGCCAAAGGACGCATCCAGAGGGCAATGAATCACTATGCTCCCGGAAAAGAAAAAAAAGTAAGATGAAGCAGGCAGGTAAATGATGAAATTAATAGATCCGATTGCAGTAGAAGAGTGCCGCAAAGCGATGATTGCGGAAAAAGACTATGATGATATGAGCCTGATTTTTGATATGTTTTCCGACAGTACAAGATTGAAAATCATGAATGCGCTATTTACCCATGAATTGTGTGTAGGAGATCTTGCCGCATTACTGGAAATGAGTACCAGTGCAATCAGCCATCAGTTGTCTTCCTTAAAAAAGACAAGGCTTGTCGCAACCAGAAAGATCGGCAAACACGTCTACTATTCTATGGCTGACGAGCACATTAAAAACATATATAAAATGGCGTATGAGCATATCCGGGAATGATATCAAGGTTGTTTCAATTGACTTTGAAACCGCTAATTTCAAGCCTGCAAGTGTGTGCTCGGTAGGCTTGTGCACTCTGGAAGACGGTGTTATAGAAGAAACGTATTACAGCCTGATCAAGCCGGAAAGAAATGTCGGATGGTTTTCCAGAAGAAATATTGAGATTCACGGCATAACCCAGCAGGATGTGGCAAATGCACCTTCTTTTGAAAAGGTATATGCCGATATGATGGACATCTTTGACAATGCGATCATTACGGCACATAATGCCAGGTTTGATATGGGATGCCTGAAAGCTGCCTGTATCAATACCGGAAGAAAGATTCCGTATCTGGAATACTTTGATACCGTAGAACTCAGCAGAAGGGTATTTCCGAATCTGCAAAGGCACAGTCTGGACTGTGTTTGTGATTATATGCAGGTTGAACTGAATCATCACAATGCTATGAGTGATTCCCTAGGCTGTCTGATGATTGTCGTACAGGCGATGAATCTGACAGGAATATATGATGTCAGAGAAATGCTGAAAGCATGTAAAACAAGGGTTTATACTTTGTAAATTGATGCATGCATGTATGAAACATTTTCAAAAAATGATGAAATTTATTTACAAAAGCGCTCTCATTCGATATAATGGGAGTGCTTTTTGAGTGAGGTCAACATGTCAAATTACGAAAACAACGCTTATTTCTGGCAAAAGGTAGATACATTATACCTTTCCAGTGGATTTACCCTGACACGCAAAAAAGGGGATGTACATCCTGTTTTTAAAAATCTGATTTATCCTACAGACTACGGTCATGCAAAAGATACACAGAGTGTCAGCGGTGAAGGTGTTTCTGTTTATGCAGGAAGCCTGAACAGGTATTCCATTACAGCTCTGGCAGTAGCTGCAGATATTTTATCCAAGGAACTGGATGTCAAGATTCTTGTCGGCTGTACAGAGGAAGAAGTAGAAGAAGTCTTACGTTTTCTGAATCAGACGGATTATCAGAAGACTGTATTAATCCGCAGGGGCATGGAGATCCCGGCATGGGGTGTTACGGATATTTAAAGGCGTAAGCCTTTTTTCTTTACAACCTGAAAAAAAGAAGCACTGATTGCTTCCTTTTATAATGAATATGGTGCGCCGCCGAACGTTAAGACAAAGTCATTTTGATCATGATGGTCCAATATTCTGCACGCTGTGAATATCGCTTTTCCGTATAATTCCGGGAATGATGCAGAGATTGTTTTTGTCTCATCAAAGACCAGCGGATATTTCTTATGATCCAGGTTGATGATGGAGAAATCGGTTTTATTCACCAGCATCATTCCGGATATTCCATGCGGCATCTTGAACATTGTCTCCATGCGATGGATCAGATTGTATGTTGTCTGACGGGGAGCGATGAAATGCGTCCAGGAGGAGGTTTCCTGAATAGCGGTATAGACATCAAT
>JAFYCG010000110.1 GCA_017539825.1 Solobacterium sp.
ATCACCTTCGTCGAAATAGTACCAATCCTCACCTGATTTAATCCAGCCTGTATGTCCCTTTCCGTTGGAATCACAATATACCCAGATCGTTTCGGGATCTCCGAAGTAATCTTCACCTGTAAACGACCCCCATCCGGTAATCATCTCACCGCTGTCTTTAAAACAATACCAGTCGGGTCCGATTTCGTACCATCCCGAATAGTACATATATTCGTTGAAATAGTACCATTTATTATTGATTTTCTTCCAGCCCTTCGCCATAGCACCGGAGCCGTCAAAATAATACCAGTCTATTTCATCCCAGTCCGGATTATAAATCTGCTGCCAGCCGGTCTGCATAACACCTGTATCTGTGAAATGATATTTTTTGCCACTGATTGTCTGCCAGCCTTTCAGCATCACACCGTTTTTATCAAAATAATGCCACTTATTATCTAATTTCTGCCAGCCTCTAAGCATCTGCCCGTCACTGTTAAAATAATATGTTTCAGAGTCAATTCCCTGCCAACCTGTTTTCATGAAACCGGAAGCATTGAAATAATATGTTGCATTCAGAATGTCTCTCCATCCTGTCACATAATTATCATTTTCGTCAATGTATTTCCATTTTCCGTCAACCTTTGTCCATCCACGTTGTAAATTAATACTGTCTCTGAACATTCTCATTAAGAAAGTTACACACTGCGCTCTTGTACAAGTTTTATCTGGGCTGAAATGTGTTGCATCTGTACCCGTCGTAATCTTTTTGTCTGCTGCCCAGTTCACTGCATTTGAATAAGAGAGGCCACTCTTTACATCAGCAAATATTTTTCCTCCCTTTGCTGCAGGAGAACCTGCCACTCTATATAAGAAAGTTACGAGTTGGGCTCTTGTACATGGACTGCCCGGAGAGAATTTTGTAGCAGATGTGCCGGTGGTAATCTTGTTTTCTAAAGCCCATAGAACAGCTTTATAGTAGCTCTTGTCCGACTGAACATCAGTAAATGGATTTTTCGTTGTCTTCGGTTCAGGACATCCTTTTGCTCTCCAAAGGAAAGTGACAAACTGTCCTCTCGTACATGGATCCAGCGGTGAAAACGTGGTTGGTGAAGTTCCCTTTGTTATACCTTCATCTACTGCCCAGTAAACTGCTTCAAAGAAAGACTTTGTCGGATCGTTAACATCCTCAAAATAGATTCTTTCTGTTCCTGTGTCTATAACCTCAAATCCTGCCATTGCAGAAGCGCCATTACTTGCTTTAGCGATAATCAGTCCGCTACCCTCTGCAATTCCGAATACAGATGCATTCGATCCGGTCCCGTTTACCGCAAGCAAAGACTTTGGATATGACCATGTAATCGTTCCTGCTGATACAGAAGAAGGTATTGCATTAACCTGTACTTTAACACTTTCCCCTTTATTAACACTTATTTCATCCGGTGTAATTGATAATGCATATGCATTTGTAAAACCGAGATCATACAAACCAATACCCATGACATCAGAGAGTATATAATCCCATTCTGTCATAGAAGTATTTAACATGTCGTTACATCTGTTTTTTATATTTGTACCGGCATTGGCATCATCTAATTCATTTGTATCCGGATCATAATGCCTGTAATTATAAGAAGATACATAATTGATACCGGATGGTTTTATCTGATCTACAGCTACATAGGGTTCATTATTCAGGGTGATCATAGCTGTATCGACATACGCATTTAACTGATCCGGATCAAAGGATATAAATGCAGCATTGAAATTTGAACCATCATAATTCGGCCCTTCCAAAACTATATATATTAAAGTAAGCGTTTCGTTAATCGGATCATATTTAAAGCTAGCTGCTTCCGCAGTGCTGTTAATATATTGATACGTATATTCCCCATCTTCATATTTTCCTAATGATTTGACCGTATCAATAAATATTGATACCCCACTATCAGAATTCAGCTCATGTACTGTTGTCTCTTCTTCAACTGTGATTTTACCAGAAGATACTGATTTAGCTGCATCTTCCAGCAATTCCACCATATCTTTGAAGTGATTGTCTTCCTGAACCTGCTCCTCGGTTTCTTCAGATATTTCTTCCGGATTTTCTTCAACAACCTCTTCTTCAACTGTTATTTCTTCTTCCTCAACAATTTCTTCCTGTGGTTCTTCTGTAAGAACTTCCTTTTCTTCAGTTACTTCTTCCTGTTCTTCTACTGTTTCTTCTGCAGGAATCTCCTGTGATTCTTCTTCAGCCTGAATTTCGGCCTCTTCTTCTGAAACAGGTTCTTCAGCCTGAACAGGACACAAAGAAGCCGGCATAGCCATGAATAAACCAAGTAAAATATGCATTAATTTTCTTTTCATCATGATGCTCCTCTTTTCAAGTCATATACTATTTTATATCTTTTTCTTTGTAAATGAACAAAAAACAGTTCTCAATCATGAGAACTGCTTCTGAAACAAATCAATAGAGATATATTGCAGTACCTTCTCCATCTATTCTCCAGAATTCCGGTTCACAGCCATTCTTATAATAATAGTTGGAATAGCGGTAATCTACGATTGTTGCTTTGCCTAACCAGTTTCCATGGAAGGAAGTATATCCTTCCAGGAACACCGCAACATGGGGAACACCACCGGTTTGTTTATTTCTGAACACAATCAGGTCCCCTGCCCTTGCCTGTGATAAAGGTACCTGATGCGCTGTACCGAAAACGCCTCCCGGCTCTGTAGACAGGGAAGTTCCTCCCATGCCTAAAGAATTCTTCGTTAAGACATATGCCATATGTTCACAGGTTCCTGTCTGTCCAACCAGTTTTTTCGCTTCAGACCAGACAAGATCTTTATCATACATGACACCGTTGTTTAAGAATTCATATTTCTTTCCGTTAATGGTTAATACTTTGCCGGCAGCCATTGCACCGGAGCTTTCCAGATAACACCAGAACTGATCCTGTTTCAGCCATCCTGTTTTCATTGCACCGGAGGATTCCAGATAATACCAGTTTTTGCCGATATATTGCCAGCCTGTCAACATAATACCTTCTTCATCCATGTAGTACCATTTACCGCTGATTTTCTTCCATCCGGTTACGGAAAGACCGTTTTCGAAGTAATACCACTTGCCATCCAGTTCCTTCCATCCTGTTAAACCTTTGCCATCATTGCCAAAGAAATACTTCTTATTGTTTATGGTTTGCAGGCCGGTCTGCATGATCCCGTTATCATTGAAATAATATCTGAAACCGTTGATTGTCTGTAATCCGGTTACGGCTGCATCATTCTGATCGATATATTTCCACTTGCCATCTGTTTTCTGCCAGCCGCGTTTGAGATTATAACTGTCTCTGAACATTCTCATTAAGAATGTTACGCATTGTCCTCTTGTACAGGAGTTATCCGGTTTGAAATGAGTTGCATCTGTACCTGTTGTAATCTTTTTATCTGCAGCCCATGTGATTGCATTGGTATAGGACATGCCTTTCTTTACATCGGTAAAAACACTGTATCCATTGACTTCAGGAGAACCGGCAGCTCTGTACAAGAATGTCGCTACCTGACCTCTTGTGACAAGATCATACGGAGCAAACTTTGTTGAGGATTTCCCGGTAGTAATTTTGTTTTCCACTGCCCAAAGAACCGCTTTAAAATAGCTTGCATCTTCAGGTACATCGTTGAACGGATTGGTTTCGGAGGAAGGTTCCGGGCATCCTTCTGCTCTCCAAAGGAAAGTGACAAACTGTCCTCTTTTACAGGTATCATTCGGAGAAAATGTCGTATCGCTTGTTCCTTTGGTTATACCGTTATCCAATGCCCAGTATACCGGCTCATAGAAATAAGCACTTGTATCCATAACATCGTCAAAACGGAATTCAGCCGGTATTTCCGGTGTTTCTGTTTCATCTGTATGCAAAGGAACTGTTTCCGTTTCTTCAACAATCTCTTCTTCAGCAATTTCTTCCGGATGTTCTTCTGGAAGGACTTCCGTCTCCTGAGTTACCTCTTCTGTGATTTCTTCTTCAATTGTTTTATCCTGTTCTTCAACCGCTTCCTCTTCAATTGTTTCTTCTGCAGGAACCTCCTGTGATTCTTCTTCAATCTGAATTTCAGGCTCTTCTTCTGAAACAGTTTCTTCAGCCTGAACAGGACACAAAGATGCCGGCATAGCCAGGAATAATCCAAGCAATACATTGATCAGTTTTCTATTCATGATATGTTCCCTTCTTTATACCGTATATTATTGTATCTCTTTCATCATGAAAATGAACGCAAAAAATAAAAACTCCTGAAATAGTATTCAAGAGTTCTTATAAGTCATTCTGCAGAGTTATTCGGTAGTCCATTCTATTTCACTGTCAATGCGCCAGAATTCCGCTACACAGCCATTCTTGTTATAGTACAATGAATCTCTGTAATCTACGATTGCCACTTTCCCGTTCCAGTTGCCTTGGAAAGAAGAATATCCTTCCAGGAGTACAACCATATGCACTACGGATTTGTCAGATGTCTTTCTGAAAACGACCAGGTCACCGGTTCTTGCCTCTGACAATGAAATCTGATGTGATGTGCCGGTAGTCTGCTTATCTCCTACAGACCAGATGGTTGCTCCCATGCCTAATGTTTTCTTTGTCAGCTCATATACTTTATTTTCTTTGGTTCCATCCTGTCCGACCATCTTTTTCGCTTCAGAAATGATGCGTTCTTTATCATACATGACACCGTTGTTTAAGAATTCATACTGCTTGCCATTGATGGTCAAAACCTTTGCGGCAGCCATAGCACCGGAGGATTCAAAATAGTACCACAATTCTTTTTCCTGCATCCAGCCTGTCTTCATAGCACCGGAGGAATCCAGATAATACCAGTTATTGCCGATATGCTGCCAACCTGTCTGCATGACTCCTTCAGGATTCATGTAATACCATTTACTTCCTACTTTTTTCCAGCCTGTTGCCATAAGACCGTTGTCATAGTAATACCACTTGCCATCCTCTTTCTTCCATCCTGTCAGTCCTCTGCCGTCAGTCTCAAAGAAATACTTTTTATTATTTATAGTTTGGAAGCCCGTCTGCATGAAGCCGTTGTTATCGAGGTAATATGTTGCTTGGCCGATAACCTGTAATCCTTTCACAACTTGATCGTTCTGATCAATGTATTGCCATTTGCCATCTGTCTTCCGCCATCCTCGATTCAGATTATCACTATCCCTGAACATTCTCATTAAGAATGTAACAACCTGTCCTCTGATACATAGGTTATCCGGTTTGAAATGTGTTGCATCTGTTCCGGTAGTAATCTTTTTGTCTGCTGCCCAGGCAATCGCATTGGTATATGACATGCCCTTCTTTACATCGACAAAATCACTCGGTCCTTTGACTTCCGGTGAACCTGCCGATCTGTAAAGAAAGGTTGCAGCCTGGCTTCTTGTCACATTATCATACGGCGCAAATGAAGTTGCGGATTTGCCGGTTGTAATTTTATTTTCCACTGCCCAAAGAACAGCTTCAAAAAAGCTTGCCCCTTCAGGTACATCAGAAAAAGGATTTGTTGAGGATGAAGGTTTCGGACTTCCCTTGGCTCTCCAAAGGAATGTGACAAACTGTCCTCTGGTACAGGTTTTTTCAGGAGAGAATGTTGTGTCGCTTGTTCCTTTTGTGATTTTATTGTCCAATGCCCAGTATACCGGCTCATAGTAATACACACCCGGATCCATGACATCATCAAAACGGAATTCAGCCGGTATTTCCGGTGTCTCCGTATCATCAGTATACAAAGGAACTGTTGCTGTTTCTTCAATGATTTCTTCTGTTTCGTCTTCAATTGGGGAGATTTCTTCCTCTGCATATACCTGTAACGGTATCATCATTAAAAAGCAGAGTGAAGCTTGCATTAATTTTTTGGGGTTTAACATGGTACTTCCTCACTTTATTTAATAATTATATTAACAGTTCTCTCACAAAAGAAAAAGAGAATACTTCTCATATTCTCTTTACTTATAAACCCTGTTAAGGAATGTAACAGTCTGTGCTCTGGTACATGCATTTCGCGGTGAGAAAGTGGTTTTTGAAGTTCCTGTAGTAATGTTATTTTCATATGCCCACAGTACTGCATCCGAATATGACATTCCCGCTTTGACATCTGTAAACGGGTTTTTAGTTGTTTTCGGCTTTGGCTTATTTTTAGCCCTCCACAGGAATGTAACAACCTGAGCTCTTGTACATGGACTGTCCGGTGAGAATGTTGTATCGGAGGTTCCGGTTGTTATGCCATTCTCCAATGCCCACAAAACAGCTTTGGAGTAACTTAATCCTGCTTTTACATCCTTAAAAGGATTTGTTGAAGTCTTTGGCTCGGGAGATCCCTGTTGTCTCCACAAGAAGGTGACAAATTGTGCCCTTGTGCATGAGTTTCCGGGAGAGAACGTTGTCAAAGTCGTTCCCTGTGTTATGCCTTTATCCACTGCCCAGTACACAGGCTGATAATATGACAGCTTTGTATCCTGCACATCAATGAACTGCAATCCCTTCATTCTCCAGCTGCTGCTCTTTACCATGTTCCCCTTATTGGTTTTAAAGGAATCTTTCGGCCAGATATCCAGATTCTTGGAAAGGCTGCTTGTCACAACATTATCGGTAATCTGACTGCCTGAACTGTTGTAAATCGCAAAATCAAGACCACTGGCAGTATTCAATGCAACATTTGTCAGAATGCTGAGATTTTTGGATTCCACAATACGGAAACCTGTTTCAGCAGCATTTTTTACCACATTGCTGCGAATGGTAATATTTGAAGATTGCTTACGGAT
>JAFYCG010000111.1 GCA_017539825.1 Solobacterium sp.
AAAAGCATATCGGGTATTCCGATATGCTTTAGTTTTTCTGATAAATCACCAATCCGCCTCTGCCTGTCAACTGTATGGTTTTATTATGAAATCCATGATCATAGATGGTCTCTTCGAATGCGACAACTAAATATACTAAAAAAACATCGATATATTTCATAATAGATTTTTCCATAATATTGCATGTATATGTAAAACATTTTTTTAAAGTTGTTAAATGCAGATCAAATATAGCAGAACGACCATATTTTGGGAAAGAACTTGAAAAATAGCCGTTCGGCTATATATAATATATTCATGATAAAAAATAGTAGTACGGCTATGAGAATTGAAGATGCTAAGACTTTTGGTGAAGCAGTAAAAAAAAGAAGAAAGGAATTGGGGTATACACAAAAATATATTTCTGAATTTACGGGAATAAGTATGTCATTCATTTCAGACTTGGAAAACGGAAAGAAAACGATAGAATTAGAAAAAGCAATATATATCGTTAATATGCTGGGTTTAGATCTGTTTATTACTGAAAGGGGGAAGAAGAATTGAAGAAAATTCCAATCCATATAGAAATTAATGGCGAACAAAATTATGTAGGTGATTTAATTGGAAACACATATGAAGATACTGTTTTTACTTATGCTGATGAATATATTCATCAAAACAACGCACATCCGATTTCAATTAGTCTTCCATTACAAGATCAAGCTTTTACAGTAAAGAAAACAAAGAATTTTTTTGACGGTTTGTTACCGGAAGGGTTTGTAAGAAGATCCATTGCGCAGGCGATGAAAATCGATGAGAATGATTATGTTGCAATCCTTGAAGCACTTGGAAATGAATGTCTTGGTGCGATTAAGGTAGGGAATGCCGAAAACGAGGAAGAATACCAGTTGATGAATCTTGAAGATGTAAAAGCTCTTGCAAAAGAAGGGACTACACAGTCCATTCAGTTGGTCACAAAAGCACATTTATCTTTGACAGGTGCAAGTGGTAAGGTAGGATTGTATTATGATTATCAAAATCACTGGTATCTTCCGATAGGTGAAGCTCCCAGCACACATATAGTGAAACAGAGTCATGTGCGTCTCCAAAACATCGTTACAAATGAGCAGCTTTGTCTTTTGACTGCAAATAAATTAGGTATTAAAACACCAAAAAGTTTTATAGTAAATACAGGTAACGGAAAAGATGAAGATATATTATTTGCATCCGAAAGATATGACAGAAAGATTACAAAAGAATCAAGAAAGATTAATGGATTATTGCGCCCTTATCGTCTTCACCAGGAAGATTTTGCACAAGCTTTGGGAATTGGAGCGTCTGAAAAATATGAAAAAGATATTCAGCAGCAATACTTAAAAAAAATATTTGAATTGATTGCTCGAAAATCAACAGATCCTTTTGCAGATCAACTGAAAATGATAGATATCATTCTTTTTAATTATTTTATTGGAAATAATGACGGTCATATAAAGAATAACTCTCTTTTGTATAATGAGGACTTGTCTGAAATTCGCCTTGCTCCGGCTTATGATATTGTCAGTACTGCAATTTATCCAACCGGAACAAAAGAAATGGCTTTTAATATTGGAGGCGAATATGATTTCACAAAACTTAATAGTTCTTCTTTTGAAAAAATGGCGCATGAAATAAACGTAGGAGAAAAATTTATTTTCCGAAGATTTCATTGGTTGAAACAACATTTTAATGATGCTTTGTATGAGTCTGCAAATGAATTAATGGAGAAAGGTTTTGACAATTCTTTGACTATTGCAGATCAGATAATGCATTGCGGAGGTATCGCATATTATCATGAATGATTGTTCGAAATTGTTTGTTTTCCTATTTGACTTTATGACTGCCTCACAGTCAGCCTGTTTCAAATCTTACAAAAAAGCATATCGGGTATTCCGATATGCTTTAGTTTTTCTGATAAATCAATAATCCGCCTCTGCCTGTCAGTTGGATGGTTTGATTGAGAAATCCATGATCGTGGACGGTATTTTCAGATGCTGCCGCGATTAACGTATATCCTTCACGCTCTGTATGGAAGGATTGTCCGCTACCGTAAACAAGGGTGTTGTTTGGATCTCTTAATTCAATCTGTGAGATGAGGATATCATCAAAGGTTTCATCATGTGTGATGATATTTATATTCTCTGTAGCTGTAGAAAGAGTAAACTGAAGTCCTTCAGGTGTAACAGCTTGGATAGTTCCTTTTTCATACGGTACATCAAATAATGCAAAACAATCTTTTGTTTCTTTTATCCCTTTACTTTGCCCGTTGATAAACAGTTCAACAGATGGTTCTGCAGTATAGACTTCTACCGTCACTATTGTTCCTTCGGGAACATCCATTGTCCATGTTTCCAAAGCATCGGTGAATTTCCACGGTCCGAATTCCCTTGGTGTTCCGAAAGCTTTGGCAGGACGCACACAAAGATAGGGTTCTTTGCGCAATCCGTAGACAATTTCACGGTAATAGGATACAGGCCTTCTGAAACCGAAACGATCCAGATCGCCGGATGTATTGTTTAAAGCGGGGAATGGTTCGGATAATTCTCCCATGTAATCCCATCCCGTCCAGGTGAATTCTCCGATACAGGAATTTAAGGCCGTTATCAGACGCCAGTTTTCGGCAATCTGTTTCGGATAGGTTTCGGTACCGAGCATGATTCTGTTTGGATGGTTCTTTGCATCATTTTCATAACGGGCTGTCATGTAGTTATAACCTTGTACATCCACACAGCTGTCCATGCGTTCAAGAACTTTGGATACTACAGGATGGGTGACAATGTCACTCATGCGTGTAGCCATTAATGCCATGAAACGGTTGACATCTCCGGATTCAAAATAGGATCTTTCCTTTCCTGTTAAATCCACCGCTATATCAATAACTTCTTCACCGGCCGCAAATGCACCGTTAATGCCGTTGGTCACAAAGCGGGTATCATCTAAAGAATGGATTTCTTCAAAGAGTTCATGAGCCACTTCAAATCCTTTTTCCGTATTGATATCGGATATTTCGTTTCCGGTAGAATAACCCACAACACACGGGTGGTTTCTGTCTTCACAGATTGTGGTATGTGTGACATCTTTCCAGCTGTGAGAGAAATACTGTGCATAATCTCCGAAACCTTTCATCTTTGTCCACATATCACAGATTTCATCCAGTACATAAACACCGAGTTCGTCGCATGCCTGTAATACTTCCTGTGAAGCATGATTATGGGCAGAACGAATAGCGTTAAAACCTGCTTCTTTCAGTTTTGCAATACGGAATCTTTCGAACGCAAGCGAGGATATGCCGCCAAGTATGCCTTCATCATGATGGATGCATGCACCTCTTAGTTTTACGGTTTTTCCATTGATCATCAAACCATGCACCGGATCAAATGTTTCCTTACGGAACCCTGTTTGGAAGCATTCCTCATCATCTCCTATGGAAAGGCTTATGTCATAGAGATACGGATCATTTTCTTCGTACAGATGTGCTTCTTTAAAAAAGAATTTTCTGTCCATATGATATGTATCTCTGATGCGTACCGGGAAGGATTCTTTAAAAACGGTTCCTGTTTTGTCTGCAATCTTTAAAGTCATGTTTTTCAAGGATGCATGAGAAGCACGGTTGATGATGTCTGTGGTAAGATGAATGGTTATGCCTTCCGGACTGATTTCTGCACAACGCAAGAAGGTGGAATCCGGTTTAATGTATACATCTTCTCCGACAAGAAGATACACAGGCCTCAATAAACCTGTACCGCTGTACCATCGGGAACTGAACGGATCGGTTTTACAGATGATCAGAACTGTGTTACTGCCTTCTTTGACATAATCGGTAATATCCGCGTTGATGCCTGCATAACCGAAATCACCGGTTTTGACAAGTGAACTGTTGACATAAACGAAGGACTTGGAAAAAGCACCTTCGATATTCAGATATAACTGTTTTTTCAGATAATCTGTATCAAGGTGTAATTCCTTCTGGAAATAATAAACACCCCCGTCGAAATATCCTGTTCTGCCTCCGCTTGGACTGTCAGCTCTTTGTTCATCATGGAAAAGAGCGTCATAAGGAAGATCGGCAATAACTGCATCTTCGGGAATGGAAGTAATCAGAGAAAAAGCATCATCTCTTTTATAGATATGCCAGTCTTTGTTTAGAATGATTTTTTTCATACAATAGCCCCTCTACTATTCTACCAGAAAAAAAAGACTCCGTTACGGAATCTTATTTCAATGCCATGCCTGCTTTGAATGCATCTGCGACAATTTCACCGATGACTCTGTATTTGTTCATGGAAGAATCGAACATAATCGGTTGTACTTTATCCAGATCCACCTTTCCGTCTGTCAGAACAGATTCATCAACATTCATGTTGACGGTTTCACCGATCAGAAGAAAGCCGTCACCATCCGGTTTCATTTCAACAACTTTGCATTCAAGCGTAAGCGGATATTCCTCAAACAAAGGTGCATCTACGTATTCCGCTTTGCATGCATGGAATCCCGCTTTGGCAATCTTGTCTGTCTTTCTGCCGGATTCAATACCGAAATAATCGGAAGCGATAACTGTATCCTTTGTCGCAAAAGAAACTGTGAATTCGTTTTTCAGAAGCAGATTATCAGTTGTCTGATGTGTAGCCAGGCTGATGATGATCTGGTGAGAATCAATCTGTCCCGCCCATGCAGCATTCATCAGATTCGGTTGTCCCTCTGCATCATACGTGCCGATCATGACGACAGGCAGGGGAGTGATAATTGTTTTCTTTCCGAGGTTTTTGCGCATTTTTTCCTCCTTTTTATTTTGTCAGAAATTCAACTGTGCTCTCGGCATCCTGACGCCCTTTCTGATAAAGCGTAGATAATTCTTTTCGATCTCTGATAATGGAATAAAGAGGTGTATGGAGTTCAGGGGAAAGAATCAGCATCTTTCCTTCCTTCTGCAGACGCAATGCTTCATAGATGGAATCGTTATATGTTTTGCTGAGATTTCTGACAGCTTTAGACAATTCCGGCTGTCTGGTTTTCAGCAGTCTGGAGAGAATGCGGTCTCTCAGCGAATCTCTGCGATATGTCAGAGGCCTGGCAAGAATCAGGATTACCTTGTCACAACCTTCTTCAAAAGCTTTCTGAAACGGCAGAGGATCCGAAAGATATCCTGCAAAAAAAGAAGCATCTCCCAAATTATATGGTTCATTGTAGACAGGGATATTTGAGGATGCTTTCAGTATGGCCAATCTGTCAGCAGTTTTTTCTGTAATGTTGAAATAATGCGGTTCACCTGTTAAGGCATCTGTAGCGACAATGTGAATCTTAATTCCGTATGTTCCGGTCTGATCTAATGGAAAAGGATAGTCAAGGAAATCGCTGAATTTATCTTCAAACAGAAGATCAATATCCAAAGCATTGGTATCTTCAAATGTTTTTTTCACATTCAGATAGTCATTACGTAATGCAAAATCATTGTAGTAAAGAAAAGACTGGCCGGGATTCTTTGAAAAATAAGAAACAAGATTTGTACCTCCCGAAGAAACACCGGCACCATAATCAAAAGAAATATTATGTTCGGCATAGTAGTCCAGTACCCCGGCCCCATAAATTCCGGTAATGTTGTGACTGACGTCGATAATTCCAATCATAATTGCTCCCCTCCTTCCATGAAACCCGGATGAAGAAAAGTAAACTTTTCCAAATTTATTATAACATTTTTCTATTTCTCTGTATTGTGATTTTCTTAAGAGATTGTGAGATTTCAGTAAAAAGGAATGCATGTATGTTATAATAATGTTCAGAAATGAATGACAAATAAATAATATGAATGAAAGAATTGCGTATGAAATCCTGGAAGCTGTGAATGAAATTCCCAAGGGGAAAGTTGCCAGCTATGGACAGATTGCTTCCCTGATCGGAAAAGATAAAAATGCCAGACTGGTTGGGAAAGTTTTAAGTCATGCGGATATGTACGGGAAATATCCCTGTCACAGGGTAGTCAATCATGCCGGAAGAATTGCACCGTCTTTTGATGAACAGAAAGAACTTCTGCTTCAAGAGGGTGTAGTCTTCAGAGATGAAACACATGTGGATATGAAGAAATGCCAATGGAAACAACAATGAGGGGAAGTCATGGAATATATAACATTGCATAATGGTATTCAGATGCCGGCAATCGGCTACGGTACCTGGGATCTGAGAGGAAAGGAATGTGTGGATTGTGTCGCAAAAGCAATTCAGACAGGGTATCGGCTGATTGATACAGCAGTGATGTATGGCAATGAATGGGAAGTCGGAGAAGGTGTACGTAAAAGCGGGATTCAACGTGAGGATATTTTCCTGACAACCAAACTGGATCATCGATATGCCTCTTATGAGAAAGCGAAAAAGGGAATTGATGCATGTCTGAAAACATTGCAGACGGATTACATTGATCTTTTGCTTGTACATGAACCTTATGAAGAATATATATCCATGTATCGGGCACTTGAAGAAGCATATGCGGAAGGGAAACTGAAAGCGATCGGTGTCTCAAATATCAATCAGCGCTTATATGATAATCTCTTGTCTGTATGCAAAGTGATTCCTATGGTAAACCAGGTAGAATCCCATGTGTATTATCCCCAGTTATCCTATCAGAAATATCTGCAGGAAAAAGGGACAGTCATGGAAAGCTGGGCACCGTTTACCGAAGGCAGAAGAAGGATTTTTCAGGAACCTGTTTTAAAAAAGATTGCAGAAAAGCATCAGAAAACAGTCGGACAGATTGCGCTGAAATATCTTTCACAAAACGGCATTATCGTGATTCCCAAAACCGCAAAAGAAGAAAGAATGCAGGAAAATTTCAGCCTGTTTGATTTTTCACTGGATGAATCCGATTTAAAAGAGATCGGAAAACTGAATGGTGGAAAGTCATTATTCGGCTGGTATGAACCATAAACAACAGAAGGAGCAAAAATATGAGAATTGGCAGTGTAAAAGAGATTAAAAACAATGAATTTCGTGTCGGACTGACACCGGACAATGTAAAGGCTTATGTCAGCCATGGCCATGAAGTATTCATCGAAAAAGGAGCAGGTATCGGATCGGGATTTACGGATGAAGAGTATCTGCATGCCGGAGCAAAACTGATGGATCATGCAAAGGAAGTATGGGATACGGTTGAGATGATGGTGAAGGTGAAGGAACCTCTGGAAGAAGAATATCCGTATTTCCATGACGGACTGATTCTCTATACATATCTGCATCTTGCAGCTGATAAGCCGCAGATGGATGCTTTATTGGAAGGGAAAATCAAAGGGGTTGCCTATGAAACATTACAGGAAAAAGACGGCAGTCTGCCTTTATTGATTCCGATGTCTCAGATTGCCGGAAGGCTCTCCATTCAGGAAGGGGCAAAATATCTGGAAAGAACATTCGGTGGAAGAGGTGTCTTGTTAGCAGGCGTGCCGGGAACACCGAAAGCCAATGTGGTGATCTTAGGCGGCGGTACCGTAGGTACAAATGCATGTAAAATTGCCGTAGGCATGGGGGCAAATGTTACGGTGATCGATATCAGTTTGAAGAGACTTGCCCAGCTGGAAGATCAGTTTGGTTTTAGAATTCAGACACTTGTATCGACAGATGCCAACATTGAAAATGCGGTTAAGAATGCCGATCTTGTTGTAGGAGC
Source organism: Solobacterium sp. (assembly GCA_017539825.1). Lineage (GTDB taxonomy): Bacteria > Bacillota_I > Bacilli_A > Erysipelotrichales > Erysipelotrichaceae > Bulleidia. The sequence continues at coordinate 7,664 of JAFYCG010000111.1, forward strand.
TGTTCTGATTCCTGGAAAAGCAACACCGAAGCTCTTCAAGAAACAATACCTGAAAGGGATGAAACCGGGTGCAGTATTTGTGGATGTTGCTGTAGACCAGGGCGGATGCGGTGAAACAACAAAAGTTACAACACACGACAATCCGATCTTTATTGAAGAGGGCATTGTGCATTATTGTGTAGGCAATATGCCGGGAGCTGTACCGAGAACTTCAACGATTGCTTTGACAAATGCCACATTGCAGTACGGTCTGCAGATTGCTGATAAAGGCCTGGAAAAAGCAGCACTTGACAATCCTGCCATTGCTTTGGCAATCAATACATATGACGGCAAGCTGACATGCAAAAATGTCGCTGACAGTTTTGAAGGATACGAATATACAAAAATTGAATCCGTATTGGCATAAGAAGTCAGATGATCTGACTTCTTTTTTGCATTTTAAGAAAAGAAAACAACATAACCGTGGTAAACTAAAATCATGAGGAAAAGAAGAATCAGTATCCGCAAAGTATTTATTCTGATCACGATTGTTTTTTATGTCGTCTTTTTTGTGCTTGCAGGAGGCTTTCTCGGCTATATGCTGAAAGATACGCCTGAACTCCATGTGCAGGATTTTGTCAGCCAGGAGACAAGCAAAATCTATGACTGCAATGGTGATCTGATTCAGGAAGTCGGAACATATTTTCGTGACAACACCGATTATCGCAGCATTCCCGAAAGCCTTGTGGATGCCTTTTTAAGCATTGAGGATTCCCGTTATTTTCAGCATAACGGTTTTGATATTCCCCGTTTTACAAGAGTTGTACTGGATGCATTGAAAAACAAAACACTCGGTGCGGGCGGTTCAACATTTACCATGCAGCTTGTCAAAAATACATATTTCTCCATTGAAGACGGGGAAGAGAGCACAACAAGAGAAAAGACAATATCCTATAAAATGCAACAGATCTATCTTTCTTTGAAGCTGGAAAGGCTGATCGGCAAGAAAGAAATACTGATGCTGTATCTGAACAAGCTGAATTTCGGCAAGAACATCCGCGGTATCCAGAAAGCTTCACAGTATTACTTCAACAAGAACTGCAATCAGCTCAGCCTTCCCGAAAGCGCATTGCTTGCAGGTATCGTCAATCTGCCAAACCGCTATAATCCGTATGAGTATCTGGATTATGCAACAAAAAGAAGAGACGATGTGCTGGATATGATGAAATATCACGGTTACATAACAGAAGAGGAATGCAATCTTTCCAAACAGATTCCTGTAGAAAACCTGCTGGCAGGAGAATATCTGTTTGTCGATGATGAACAGGTGCATCAATCCTATATCGATGTTGTGCTGGAAGAGGCTGCGGAATTGACGGGCATGGATCCTTCTTATGTAGGAATGAATATCTATACAGCAATGAATCCTGACATGCAGGATCTTGTGGAAGATATTCAGGAGGAAAGAACCGCAGTATCCTTTCCAGATGATCTGATGCAGACAGCTATTGTCTCCATGGATAATCGTAACGGGGAAGTGGTGGCTATAGGCGGAGGAAGAAACTATAACGGTGCAAGACTGCTGAATCGTGCAACGGCACAATACAAACAGCCCGGCTCTTCCATCAAACCGGTGATATGTTATGCACTGGCATTTGAATATCTCGGTTATACATTGGATGAAATACTTTTGGACAAGCCTGTATCTCTTCCTTCGGAAAGCAGGGTATTGTTGAACGCAAACCGTTCTTATAAGGGAGACGTCACATTGAAAGATGCAGTTGCACAATCTCTCAATATTCCGGCAGTATTAACCTTTGAGGATGTAGTAGCCAAAATCGGCGTATCCCGTACGATTGAGTATATGTGGTCTCTGGGATTCTCACAGATTCCTTATGAGAATTTTGATTACCTGTATGCGATCGGCGGAGATGAATTCACGGTATCCGTCATGCAGATGGCGGGAGCCCATGGTGCCATGATCAATCTCGGTTACTACAATAAACCCCATACCATCAAAAAAATCACAACGACTCTGGGAAAAACCTTTGAACCGGTCGGCTTAAACCAGAAGGTGCTTTCTTCAGGAAGTGCATGGTTAGTTGACAAGCTGATGCAATACAACGTGGAATCGGGTACCTTCAACTACATGAACATGCTGAACAGATCCTATCCCGTCTATGCCAAAACAGGTACAACAGACTGGGGAAATGCAGGTCTGGAATACGGTATACCGGAAGGTGCTGCCAAAGATAAATGGATGATCGCAAGCACTTCGGAATACACCAATGTTGTGTGGCTGGGATGGGATCAGGCTGTCAAAGGAGAGACTACATACTTCACCTCACATTACAGCAGCCTGAACATTCCCGGAAGGATTAATGAATTATTGCTGAACGGAGAAGAGGAAATCAGTGACGGTACAGCACGTATGGGTTTGCCAAAACCGGAGGATCTTGAAAGCATCACCTATGTGACTGGCACTTATCCGCATGTTCAGAAAGAAGAGGATATGGATGCGACTGTATTGACCCGCTCTTACGTTTCGGCAAAAGGACTGGAAAATGTACCGATGGTTTCACGAAGAGAATACGCTTCGGGAGCAAAGTCATTGAAGGGCATACTGGCAACGATTTCGGGATCGGAAATGTCCATACAATGGAATGTCATCCAGCCTCCGTGTTCAGGATCCAGGAATATTTCCCTGCATGACGGCACAAACAATATCAATGCTTACGGAACGTGTCTTGTGGATTACTCCTGGCTGCATCCGGAAACGGAATTTACATATTACGCAGATATTTATTACGGAGATGAAAAGGTGGAATCCGTCACCAGTGAAAATGCATATGAAATCGTGGATATAGATGCATCACAAAAATCTATCAAAGTCTGCGGACATATATCCTCGAACAGTGCTGAAAGTGAAGAAGCCTGTTTTGTGGCTTTCAGAAAGGATTGAACATGATAGCGGAAATTATCAGTGTAGGAACAGAACTGCTGTTAGGAAACATTGTCAATACCAATGCACAATTTATCGCCAAAAAGCTTGCCGAAACCGGAATAGAAATGCACTATCAGACAGTGGTCGGTGATAATCCCGAAAGGATCATCGCAGCACTGGATATTGCCTATACAAGAGCGGATATGACGATACTGACTGGGGGACTGGGTCCGACGAAGGATGATATCACAAAGGAAAAACTGGCGGAATACTTCCATAAAAAACTCGTGATCAATGAAGAGGCAATGCAACATATGTCCGCATTGCTGGAAAAGGTGCAGAAAGCTTCCCTGATGGACAGTATGAAGAAAATGGCACTGGTACCGGATGATTCTTTGATTTTGCAAAATCATCATGGCATTGCACCGGGATGTATCATGAAGGATGGAAAGAAAATCTGTATTCTTCTTCCCGGTCCTCCCAAGGAAATGGAACCGATGTTTGAAGAATACTGCATGCCGTATCTGAAGGAAATCAGTCATCAGGTGATTGTTTCCGTCAACATCAAGATGCTGGATTTTGATCATGCACCTGTTACCGTTGTTGGGGAAGCACCTGTTGCAGATGCTTTGGGAGAGCTTCTGGATGGAGAAAATCCGACAGTGGCAACCTATGCCAAGGAAGACGGTTGTCTGATCCGCATTACCGCCAAAGCAGATGATCGTCAGAGAGCTTTGGAACTGATTGAACCGGTTAAAGAGAAGTGCCGTGCCATTCTGAAAGATGAATACATTCAATGGATCAAAGAAGAAACAGAGTGAGAAATTCAAAATGAATCAAACAGATAATGAAAAACTGATCCGTTTCTGGAACAGTGTCTTCGTCTTAGATGATGAGGATTTGAAAGATATGCCTGCTGAAGGATGGAGAGAACTTGCACCTTCTGAAAAGCTGTTTGATGCAGCAAAAGAACTGGGAAAATGTAAAAAGGTTCTGGATTACGGATGCGGCAGCGGATGGGCAGGAATCATTACCGCCAAAAGCGGATGTATGGATGTGACGGCTGCAGATGCTGCAGAAGAAGCGCTTCGTTCAACAGGACAGTATGCTTCCATATACAACGTTGATCAGATTATACATACGGTAAAAGCGGATAACGACTGGCTCAGAAGCATACCGGATCAGACATATGACGGACTGTTTTGTTCAAATGTTCTGGATGTTATACCGGAAGAAACAGCGATCAGTATTATCAGAGAATTTGCACGCATTGTGACAAATGATGCAAATGTGGTGATCGGCATGAATTATTACATGTCAGAGCAGGAAGCTTCCGATAAAGGGCTTGAACTGACGGATCATAAATGTCTGTATATAGATGGCATACTGCGCATGGTCTCAAGAACAGATGAGGAATGGACAAGGATCTTCTCTCCGTATTTCACCTTAACCAGCCTGGATCACTTTGCCTGGGATGGTGAAAAAACCGAAAGAAGGCGTCTGTTTCATTTAAAAAAGGCAAATGAAAAATAACCCGTTGGGGTTATTTTTATGTTATTCATTTCCATCTGTTGTTTCTTCTGTCTGTTCTGCCGGGGTTTCTTCCGGAACTGCTGCAGGCTGTTGCTGCGTTTCGGTTTCTTCCGGTGTTGCTTCAGGTGTTTCCTGCGGGGAAGCAGTTGAAACAGGAGAAGAGGAGCGGTTATGATAATCTGTTGCATTCAGAATATCTTCAGCAGGTTTGTTTGCTTCATCTTCCCATGACTTCAGATACAGACAATAATATTCATCATATGTCAGTTTGGACTCTGTAACAGCTAATGCCAGATCTCTGCCGAGATAGCGGAAGTGATCCGGTTCATCACCCATGCCTGTCAGGATTTTCTTTTCTTCCGGATATCTTGCAATCCATCCGTAGTTGGCACAGGTTGCCTTGAGCCAGCTATATACATTGGTATCAATGAAATCCTTATCTGTTTCATAAGTTGCAGCTACATTGATTGCCAGACCTGTCTGATGTTCTGAGAAGCCGGCTCTGTTACAGATGGCATCTGCCTGTGCTTCACTCATGGTGTTCAGGAATGTTTTATAAGCAGTCTCCTGTGTATCGTAGGAACGATACGAAGTTGTAACGAAGAATTGTGTACCGTTGGTTATGCCTGCTTCACACATATCTACAAGTGCATCAAGGGCAGGTTTGGAAAGCCTCTGGTCGCTGATTGCATACTGGCTGGAAATATCACCTAATTCTGCCGGAGTGAAACTGTCTGTCAGATAATATGTCTGGTTGACAAGGGCAGAGACAGAGGTAGGATTATCTGTTTCTTTTTTGACTTTGTAAGCCGTACGGTAACTGCCGTTTAAAGTGAATGAATCAGGACTGTTTGTTGCTCTGTTTTTGATGCAGTCATCAATATAAGCATTTTCATCCCATTGATAATCGAATACCAGTAAAGGGGTAATCTCATAGAATTCCAGCTGGCTGAAGAGATTTTCAATCTGGTCCTGCTCATATCAGACATCCAGCAGACGGTTATACAGAAGATAGTCTTTTTCAGTTAATGTTTTTTCTCCTGTAATGGCAGTATACAACGGAATGTATTCCGTCCGGATGGTTCCCTGTTCGATTTCCTTGGCGAGGTGTTCGGAATAGTATTCATTATCCAGGATGGTTTTTGTCAGATTCATTTTCTTGATCTGTGCGATCTGATCCTTCGTGTAACCAAGAGAACGGAGTTTCGAATTCGTCCGGATCTTCGGAACCGTTATCAAAGCGGCAATCAGAATCACCAGTAAAAGCAGCAGAATCTTTATACCCTTTTTCAGTTTTCTTCTTTTTCTGTGTCTTTTCGGTGTGCGGTTATAGTTGGTCTTTACATTCGGTTTCTTGCTCATAAATCTACCTCGAAGATATTCCATGGCTCCTTTGCCGGAGGCATTTTCCTGATTGTGACAGGTTCTCCGGTAATGGGGTGCGGGAAGGTTAATTGATATGCATAAAGGGATATAGTCCCTTTGGTAACATTTTTATTATAGCGATGGTCATTGTGCAGAGGATAGCCTCTTGATGAAAACTGGACACGGATCTGGTGGGATCTGCCTGTTTCCAATTGTATCAGGACCAAAGCTTTCTTTTCTTTTGCCGATAGTACTTCATAATGAAGAATGGATTTTTTCCCATGTGCTTCATCGGTTGTTCTGACCATGTTTTTCTGATGGTCTTTGACAAGGTAATCCACCAGTGTTCCTTTTTCAGGAGGAATGCCGTCCGTAACCGCAAGATACTCCTTGTGAAACATGTTTTTGCGGATGGAATCCGATAAACGGGAAGCGGCTTTGGATGTTTTGGCAAAAACCATCACACCTCCAACGGGCCTGTCCAGACGATGTACAAGCCCGAGAAAGACATTTCCGGGTTTATTGTACTTTTCCTTCAGATAGCTCTTGCACATGGTTAGCAAGTCAGTATCATGGCTGCTGTCTTCCTGTACAGGAACATTAACCGGTTTTACCACACATAACAAATGATTGTCTTCATAGAGAACTTCAATCATTTCTCTGCCACCTGCCATAGATGCCGCATGGTAACAACAGGTCCCGGCTTTCCAGCGGGATTGCAATTTCACCTGCGTCAATCGTTCCTTCGGGGAAATCCAGTGTTTTCATCAGATCTTCCAGCACGATGGAAGAAAAACCTGTCGTATAGCTGTTCACTAAGAAGAACAGGGCATGATCATCCAGAATGGCTAAGCATTTGCGAATCAGTCCGGTGATCTCTTTCTCAAACTTCCACATTTCTCCTGAAGGTCCTCTTCCGTAGGAAGGAGGATCCATGA
>JAFYCG010000112.1 GCA_017539825.1 Solobacterium sp.
AAGAAATAAAGCCAGAAGAATGAAGAACATCTGTGCATTGTTATTTCTGCTTTTCGCTTTCATCGATAGATCCCTTCCATTTCTTCCAGGGCAAGATCCGCTTTCAGATGGTCAATGATTTTCATCACAGTGTTTTCCATGATACTTCCCGGACTGTAATCCGCTTCCGCCATGAAGTTTGCCCTTTGATCATCAATCAGCTTCTGTGCGACAGCTTTTGCTTTTTCAGATTCAGGATTATATACAGCAATTGATTTCCCACCGTATTCCTTGACCAGCCTCATACATGGTATGTCCGTCATTCCGTCTGCCACATAGATCATTCTGGAAAAAGGAACAGGTCTTTTTTTCGGATCCACATATTCATTCAATCCGTAATCATCATTTTCATCCAGCACCTGCTTGTTGATGCGGAACAGATACTGTGTTTTTGTGGTATAGTTGACAACCTGTGCAGGCCATTGTGCAGTTCCGGTTTCATCATAATAATATTTGCAGGCATAAATCCTGGTAAATTCATCGGCGATCTTTGAACTGGAAATAATCTCATTCATACCGGATGAAATAATGTAATGCTCAATCAAAAAACCTGCTTTTCTGCCATAGGTATTGATCCGGTTAAACCATGTTTCAACACCGGGATAAAAGACAATGTCTTCACCGATTCCGGAAAACATCTTCTTTGTTAAAGGGTTCCCCTGTTCATCAAACTTTTTCTTTAACATATATAAGTATGCAGAGATGCCATCCATTTTATGTCTGACGCTGATTTCCGTCACCTCGTCCCAGAATTCAGAACTGTTTGCATATCCAAGTCCGGGAATCAGGCTGTATTCCTGCATATCCCTTGTACACAGTGTTTTATCAAAATCATATATCAATGCGGCTTTTTTCATAACATATTACCTCAAAACAGATTCTTATAAATCTCTTTTATTATATACAATTTATTACATTTTAGAATATTTAAAAAGAGCTGCTTTCCAGCTCTTATACATTCAACAACTTGATGATTGCAGCAACGTAGATTTCAGCCTGTTTCAACAGTTCGGCAATATCGACATATTCATTTGCATCGTGAATATGGTAGTCCTTGCCCGGGAATGCACAACCGAATGCAATTGTATTGTCGATTCCTTTGGCATATGTGCCGCCACCCATAGTCATAGGCTGTGTCTCCATGTCACCTGTTACTTCCTGATATGCTTCTAACAGGGAAGTAACCAGCGGGGAATCAATCGGGAAGAACAGCGGTTCAGCTGTGTGTTTGATTTTAATGACACCGTCTTCATCTTCAAGATGATCCTTCATCATGTTGACAACCTTGCGTGAACTGAGTGTTACAGGGAAACGAATATCAATCGAACCCTCAATCATGCCGTCATTCATGGCAATAACGCCGTTATTCAGTGTTAAAGCGCCAAATTCATCAGAACATTTGCATCCGACCTTCTCACCGTCTGTCGTCAGACCGAAATGAGAGTTATAGAAATCCACAAACGGATCCTGGAATCCTGCTTCCTTGAGTCCGGTCAGAAGATAGCTGATTGCATTGATGCCGAGTTCCGGCATGGAAGCATGTGCAGCCACACCCTGCAGATTGACTCTTGTACCGTTTTCTTCTTCGATAATCTCAAATTCAAGATTGTTATTGTTGAAGTAATCTTCCAGTTTCTTCTTTGAGAATGTACATCTGTCTACAAGAATGGAACAGTTGCGGCATACAACATTCTTCGCTGTACCACCTTTAATATCACGGATACCGGTACGCTTGGAACGATAAACCGCAGCAACCATACCCTTTTCGCCATGGACGCCCGGGAAATCTCCGTCCGGTGTAAAACCGAGAGTAACGGAACCTTCCTTTTCTACATAATGCTTTAAGCATCTGGATCCTGTCTCTTCATTTGTACCCATGATCAGACGAATACGTTTGTTTACAGGGATACCCATATCCCTGACAACCTTCATTGCGATCATGCTTGCAACAACAGCACCTTTATCATCAGAAACGCCTCTGCCGTACAAAGTTCCGTCTTTTTCGACCATTTCAAATGGATCTGTATTCCAGCCGTCTTCTTTGAATGCCGGTACAACGTCAAGATGACCGACGATACCGATGATATCATCGCCTTCGCCCATTTCACCATATCCGATATAATTATCGAGATTTACAGTTTTGAAGCCATCCTTTTCCATCATCTCCAAAGCAGTCAGCAATGCTCTCTTTGGTTCGGTTCCGAAAGGTGCGTCTTCCTGTGGTTCGCCTTCCACGCTGTTGATGGATACCAGTTTGCCAAGTCGTTCCAACAATTCTTCACGATATCCTTCTACCATAGATTTCACATCCATGATTCATACCTCCAAAAATCTTTTCCATTATACAACATTTTTTCAAAAACGTATATCCAAGCACACCGGGCAGTGGTCAGAGCCGGTAATCTCATCAAAAATCATTGCATCAGCAACCTTGTCCATAATCCTGTCAGATACAAGGAAATAGTCGATTCTCCAGCCTGCATTTCTTTCTCTTGCCTTGAAGCGATAGCTCCACCAGGAATACTGCACCTTTTCAGGATACAGTTCCCTGAATGTATCTTTAAAACCGGCACTGAGCAGTTCTGTCATTTTTGCCCTCTCTTCATCAGAGAAACCAGCATTCTTATGATTGCTTTGCGGATTTTTAATATCGATTTCTTCATGTGCAACATTCAGATCGCCGGTATAAATCACCGGTTTCTTTTCATCCAGCTTCTTTAAATGAGCTTTCAGCATTTCTTCCCATTCCATGCGATACGGAAGCCTTACCAGACCATCCTTGGAATTGGGAACATAGGCACAGACAAAATAGAATTCCGGATATTCCAGGGTGATCACCCTGCCTTCCTTTGTGACATCTCCTTCAATCTCATACGTAACAGAAAGCGGTTCATGCTTTGTGTATACAAGTGTTCCTGAATAGCCTTTTATCTCGGCACTGTTCATATACATGTGATATCCTTCAAAACGCAATGAATCCGTCAGTTGTTCCGGCTGCATCTTTGTTTCCTGAATGGCAAAGAAATCGGCATCCTGTTGCAGGAAGAAGTCAGCAAAACCTTTTTTCTCACATGCTCTTAAACCGTTAACGTTCCACGATATGAATTTCATCCGGCAATTTTCCTTGTG
>JAFYCG010000016.1 GCA_017539825.1 Solobacterium sp.
ACATCCCATATAGACATCTATGCCAAATCCCTTCATTCTTTCCAGCATCGGGTTTCCCATTCCCCCGCATAGTATGATATCTGTTTCCAGGCCATCCAGATATGCAGCTATGGCGGCATGTGTATTTCCGCCGTTATCAATAATCTCTGTTTTCAGTATTTTTCCGTCTTCCGTTTCTGCAATCAGAAAGTATTCACTTTTGCCGAAATGCGGAAAGACCATTCCATCCTGACAGGGTATTGCGATCTTCATAGCTCACCTTGCCAGTCCGTAAAGATCTTCAACAATGTAGGTAGGATGAATATCTTCCGTGATACCCATCTCCATAATGCTTTCACCATTGGTGATCAGAATGGTTTCAATTCCCATTTCAATGCCCGGTCTGATATCCTTGTCAAAATCATGTCCGGTGATAATCACATCATCCTTGGTCACCTGCATATAGCGCAATGCCATGCGGATCAGCATTTCCGTACCTCTGCCAAAGTGCACAGCAGGAACACCGGAAGCATATTCCAGCATCTTCACAACCGCTTCATTACCGATCATCTGCTGGCCTTCAAAAACCTGTGTCCTGCGGGAATCGGTAGAGATTAACCTTGCTCCATGTAGCAGAGACTGTAATGCATCGGAATAATCCTTATATGTCATATTGCGGTTCATACCGACAAACAATACATCTGGTGCATTATGACGGATGGTAAAACCAACCTGTTCAAGTGTCTGGCGTATGCCCCCGCCCCCTATATATGCAGCTTTTTTTCTTTCCGGCTCATTCATCATGACCCAGTCAATTGCTGCCATGACACTGGTATAAATGGAAGAAGGATGAATATTCTGAAAACCGCCTGCATTCAGCATATCGGCAATCTGTTCCCTTGTTCTTCCGCTTTGCTCGCTTAATATGAGGTATGGAATGCCATGTACCCACATCGAATCCAGAAGCTGCGGTGCTCCCGGTGCCGGTCTGCCGTTCAAAATCAGGGAATCCATCTGTAATAAATAGTTTTTTCTAAACATTTTTTTATCCTCGCCATTAATTGTAACACGATAAACGGCTTCCTTGTGGTATGATGTTTAAGCACATAAGAGGAACAAATATGAAGCCATTAACGAAAATTCTGATCCTGCTTGGGCTGATTGGGGCAATCGCAGGGTTTCTGACATATGATGCGTTCAATATAGCGCCGAAACGTTACGCCACAAGACATGAAACATTATCTGATGAAAAAATACCGCAACAGCTGAATGATATCAACATTCTGTTCTTCTCTGATCTCGAATACGGTACATTCATGAATCAGGAAAGACTGGACAGTCTTGTCAATACCATCAATAATATCTCACCCGATGTGATTATCTTCGGCGGTGATCTCTACGACCAGGACGCAATTGCCAATGCGGATACAAATGCAATACTCTCACAGGCTTTCGGATCGATGAAAGCTCCTCTGGGAAAATATGCTGTATACGGCGATAATGACAGAACCTCTTCAAACAGAGCGGAAGCATACGCAAAAATCATGATGGAAGCGGACTTTGAAATTCTCAACAACAATTCCATCACATTGCGCAACAAAGGTTCTCAATCGATCTATCTGACCGGACTCGATAACAGCCTGAACGGCACAACGGATACAGGAACAGCGTATCACAATGTTTCACCGGAAGCTTACAATATCACCATCTGCCATACACCGGATACCGCCTTGGAAATTTCATCAAACTTAACGGATTATTTCCTTGCCGGTCACAGTCATGGCGGACAGGCATATTTCTTTTTCACCGCAGAATACACACCTGCTTATGCAACAGACTATCTGCGCGGCAAGCATACCATTGAAAATGCCTTTACCCTCGATATCACAAACGGCGTAGGCACAACACAGAAAGATGTGCGTTTTCTAAGTGATCCGGAAGTTGTCATATATCATCTGCAATCACTCGCTGCCGAAGAGACACCGCAATCCGGACTGCAGACAGAACCTGCTCCTCCTGCAAGTGAAGAAGTACAGATTGAACCGGAAAGCACAGAGGTCACGGAAGAAACCATGCCGGAAAATACGGAAGAAGAAGTGACAGAGGAAGAAGTTCCTCAAGAAGAAACAGAAGAAGAACCACAGGAAGAAAGCGGAGATGAATAATCCCCGCTTTTATTCTTGCATGATTTTTTCGTAAAACTGAATCATCTGCAAATTTGTACCGGACGGATGAAATCCATATACATGGAAACCATGCCAGAAGATTCTCTCCTTCTGCAAAACAGGCAGCACTTCGGCATAATCATAAACAGAAAGAATATCTTTTTCGATTTTTTGTATTTCATTCTGTTCAAGGCTGCAGCTGCCCTGCGTTTCCTCAACAAGTTTCAGGTAGCTGCCATGGGTGATAGCTGCCTGGTTCAAAACAGACAAAACCTCTTCACTGTCTTTACCTGCATATACGGAAATTGTATCTCCTTCCCTTTCAACAGAAGGATAAAACCAATCCCTGACAGAAGGAATCAATGTACAGGTATTTTGAATTGCCATATTTTTATGCAGAAGCCATTGCATGCGCAACTGCCAGGGAAGATGCTTTTTCAGTTTTCCTAAAGATAAGGTTGAAACTTCATTGACAGAAGGTTTCATTTTATCCCATGTCCAGTTTCCTTTTGTCTTAAGCACAATGGAAGATTGTTCCCCTATGGTCAGAAAGGCAAATGGTTTTTCTTTCTCCAGAAGGTTTTCTTCTTTCATGCCATCCTGCAGGATAAAATCAATATGGCGGTCAAAAGCGCGAAGCCATTTGCTGCATTCATCACATGCTTCCCTGTGTATCTTCTTCTGTCTAGTTGCAACGATCCAGAAATCATTTTCCGGAATGGCGTTCTTTCTGCTCAAAGACATCACAGCCTCAAATACGGCATTGATCTGTTCCTCTTCACAGGCATCAATCAGAATTGTCTTTTTGTTTCCGTGCAATCCTGCCCAGCGGAACAGAATACAATACGAAAGAACATGTTTTTCCAGCAATACAGCAGCCTCCGGCCATTTAACAGAAAGCATTCTTTCAAATGCATGAATATCCTCTTCTATGATTTCTTCTTCTTTTTTTATCTCCGGCTCTGCTTGCTTCACACTGACTTTTGGCTTATATGCCAGAATCATCACCATGCCGACTGCAATCAGGAAGATCAGAATGATCATCGCTATTTCTGCAACTGTCATACCATGCCCTCCAGTCTGTCAAAACTGTCACGATCATCCAGATAAACCGGCGGCTTAACGATCAGCTCGGAAGTATTTCCACACTGAAAACAGAACAGGGCGGACTTTCCCTTTCCTCCTTCTGTTTCGTAAGCGATCTGTAAGATACGGGTCACAAATCCATGCGAAAATGCCAGCTGCATAATCTGATTCATCCTCGATGCACGATGAACCAGATAGAATCTGCCGTTGGATTTCAGCAATCTTTTGACAGACGCAAACAGATCAGGAAGGGAAAGAAACGATTCATGTCTTGCAGCTGCTATATACGGATTTGTGCTGATCAGGTCTTTCTTTGCGGTAGAAAAATACGGCGGATTACAGACGATGACATTGAACATTTTTCCTTTGAAATCCTGTACCCTTGTTTCAATCAGCTCAGCCTGCAGCCCATGCATGGAAAGGTTTTTTCGTGCCACATCCAGAACGTCGGCGTACAGGTCGATACCGGTCATGCTCAAAGGATGATATACAGCACCATACAGAAGTAACGCCCCGTTATTTGTGCCGATATCCAGGAGGGATTCCTTCTGCCTGATGCGCATAAAGCGTCCTAAAAGCTCGGTATCACTGTTACAGTGATACATGCCTTCCGGCTGATAAATGGTGTATTGTGTCCCGTTCAGATAATCAAGCCTCATGCGTTTCCCTCAACTCAAACCAGAATGTACTGCCTTTTCCTTCTTCTGTTTCAACACCATACAGTGCGCCATGACTGTCAAGAATCGCTTTAACAATTGCCAAGCCAAGTCCTGTGCTTGTCTGGTTTCTTGAAAAGGATTTCGAGGATTTCTGATAGCGGTCCCAGATATACGGAAGTTCCTCATCCGTGATGCCTTCTCCTTCATCGCTGACTTCCACTCTGACGGTTTCCTCATCCTCTTTCAACCATGCCTTAACCGTAATTGTTCCCCCTTCAGGAGAATGCTTGATGGCATTGGAAAAATAATTGGCAATGACCTGTGAAATCTTGATCTCATCAGCATATGCGGTTAACGATTCCCCTACATCCATAACCAGATTGATTTTCCCTGCTTCCAATAAAGGTGCATCCAGCTCGGCAATCTCTTCAACCAGTTCGGAAATATCAATGTTTTCTCTTGATAATTCATAGTTCCCGGACTGCATCTTTGACAGTTCCGACATATCGTTAACAAGCCTGTTCATGTAATCTGTCTCACGGATAATGACATCCAGGTGCTTTGCCCTCTTCTTCGGATCATCACCGGATATGTCCAGAATCATCTCTGCATATGCACGGATATCCGTCAAAGGCGTGCGGATATCATGTGACACATTGGCAATCAGATCCCTTCGCAATTCATCTATTTTGGAAAGTTTGTCATTGGCCGTATTCAACGTATCAGCCAGTTCCCTTGTTTCGGTGAATTCACCACCGGAAAAACTGGCGCTGTAATCTGCGGCAGCAAGCTTCAATGCTTCCTTATTCATTTCAACGATCGGCTTTGTCAAACGTGAAGAAATATACAATGCCAGAAAACTTGCCAGTATGATTGCAATGCCCGTATAGAATGCATACTGTCTGGTAAAGATCGAGACGATGGAATCCACCGGTTCCAGCGGAGAATTGACAAACAGATAGTAGTTGCTCAGTTCCTCCTCTATTTTTCTGCCATAGACGATCATCTCCTGTCCCGTTCTGACGTTCGTCATGTTTGCGCTGTATTCCTTATTTCCTTCATTGAGGGTTTCATAAACCTCGGCAAAAGAAAAGCCGCCTTCAGATGCATCCGCAGGCAGATGAAAGATACATCCGGCACCAAGGCTGTCTGCATCATAAATATTCTTTCCTTTTTCATTATATATTGCAACGCAGACATCATTATCCACCGCTCTTCGCAAGGCAATACTAAAAGAATCCGTCGTTGTATTTGTACCGACAAGATCCTCCTGGATCGAGTCGGCAACGGTACGGATTGACTGGATTTTACTGTTGCGGTAATATGGGCGAATCAGTCCTGTCTGTAACAGTCCCAGCAATATGGTAATTCCCGAAGCTAACAGAAAGAATGCCAGCCACAGACGAAACCGTATCCCATGTACATCAAGCTTCAAACTTATACCCCATTCCTCTTACGGTGATAATGCAGTTGCGATACTTTCCCAGATTATGTCTCAGCATTTTGACATGCGTATCAACGGTACGGTCATCCCCGAAATAATCATAATTCCAGACTTCGGACAACAGCTTCTGGCGGGAAAGTGCAATTCTAGGATGAGACGCAAAATAGATCAGAAGATCAATTTCCTTGGGTGTAAGCGGTGCTTTTTCCCCGTCAACTGTTACCACTCTTCCCAGAATATCAATTTCCAGTCCGCCGAATTTCATGACATCCTTATCAGATACTGTACGATTCCGTTCCAGGACGACCTTGATCCTTGCCATCAGCTCTTTGGGAGAAAACGGCTTAACCACATAGTCATCAACACCCAGTTCAAAACCGAAGAGCTTGTCATACTCCTCCTGTCTTGCACTCAGGATAATGATCGGCACATTCGCAATTCGTTTGATCTCTCTGCATGAGGCAAATCCGTCCATGCGCGGCATCATCACATCAAGGATCACACAATCATAATGTGTTTGACGAACCATCTGTAATGCCTCATATCCGTCAGAGGCTTCATCTGCCTCATAGCCATTTATTTCACAGTATTCCCGGACAACTTCACGGATATTGGCTTCGTCGTCCGCTATTAATATTCTTGCCATAACTACTCACTTTTCTTTATGATCCGGATCTTTACTGCCCTCATTGATCCGTCCTCATTTATTTTAGCACGAAAGCGCATGTATGTGCCACGTACCATCACTCCCGCATTCTGTTTGTAAAGATCCGGCATAACTGCAAGATCCGCCTGTCCGGTTTCATCCGAAACCTTGACAAATGCCATCATATCGCCGTATTTTGTCCTATGTGTATGTACACCCGTTATCACGCCAAAACCGGTGACTTCCCCTTTTCTGCCTGTAAAAGAAGCAATGGAAGGATCTTCTATGTGATAATTCTGGCGCATGATCTGTACAGGATGGTCGGAAAGATGGAAGCCAAGCGCTTCCTTCTCCCGTTCACTTCTTTCTTCAACCGATTCCTTCATTCTGACAAGAACAGGTTTGGAGACAAGATCCAGGTCCAGTACAATTTCATTTCCTTCATGAATCTGGACAAGATCCCCATAGCGTACGGCTTCCTCAAGTCCTTCCCGCATGGTTTTCCGGTTTTCCTGCAGACTGTCCAGCGCTCCTGCATCAATCAGTGTTTCCATTGTATTCCGGTTGATCTTTAATGCCATTGCCCTGGCAACAAAATCAAAGAAATCCGTATACTG
>JAFYCG010000113.1 GCA_017539825.1 Solobacterium sp.
AAAAGAATTTTATCGAGAAAAATGTGTATTATCTGACAAATGGAGAATATGTCTGCGGCGGATTCAGACCGAATATTTTTGATGAAGATACGCTGTGGAAAAGAACATTATTAGCTGCCGAATCCTCTTTGTTCGGTGCAAGTATAGCGGATTTCAGAAGAAACGGGGGAGATCGTAAAGTGGACTCCGTATTTCATGGTGCATACAAGAGAGAGGTTTTTGATAAAGTCGGTCAATTTAATGAAAAACTTGTACGAACCGAAGACAATGATATGAATTATCGTATCCGGAAAGCAGGATATGATATCTGGTTTCATCCGGATATTGTTTCTTACCAGCATATTCGTGAATCACTTGGGAAAATGTTGAGACAAAAATATTTAAACGGCTTCTGGATTGCTCGGACATTGAAAATCAATCCGGAGTGTCTTTCCAAGTTTTACTTTGTACCATTCCTGTTTGTCCTGGGGATTATTTTTACCACAATCCTTGCATTGTGCGGATATCCGCAACTTGCGATTGTTATGTGGGGAATGTATCTGTTGTTTGGAATCGTGAATACATTATTGGCAATGCTTCAGGATAAACACCGTTCCATGTTGTTTTTGATATTGCCGGTGATCTTTCTTTTACTGCATGTCAGCTATGGACTGGGAACAGTACATGGGCTGATCAGTCTGATCTATAAAAAAGGGTAGGATATGTCAGATTTTTTGTATAAATTAAAAAGAGTCAAATTATCGGATTATCTGCAGATCTGGAAGCTTCCGGTTTCCATTATTCCTGCAGCCTTTTATAAGCTGATAAACAAAGATCTGTGGATCATTTGCGAAGATGCCAATGAAGCAAGGGATAACGGTTACTGGATGTTTAAATATATCCGTGAAAATCATCCGGAACAGAATTGCGTATATGCGATTAAAAAGGCTTCTCCTGATTATCATAAAGTACATGAACTTGGCAAAACAGTTGAATATGGTTCTCTGAATCACTGGATACAGTATCTTGCTTCCAGTAAGAAGATCAGCAGCCAGAAAGCAGGAAATCCAAATGCAGCTATCTTTTATGCTTTGGAGGTTTTTGGCATTCTAAAAGACAAGAGAGTCTTTCTTCAGCATGGTATTACCATCAATGATGCCAAATGGCTGTATTACAGTACCACAAAGATGACCCGTTTTATCTGCGGTGCATTTCCGGAATTTGAATACATTAAAGAAAAATTCGGATATCCTGAGGGAAATGTGAAGTATACAGGTTTCTGCCGTTTTGACCGTCTTCATGATTATAAAGCGGATGAGAACCTGATTCTTATCATGCCTACATGGAGAGAATGGATAGCGGATGAAGACTATCGTCTGCAGGAATATGAAGGCACTACCGATATTCCCAAAACAAATTATTTTGTGCAGTGGACGGAATTCCTGCATGATCCGAAGATTCAGGAGCTTGCGGAAAAATACAAGGTGAAATTCATTTTCTTCCCGCACCGCAATATGCAGAAATATCAGGAGTATTTTCCGAAGAGTACGGAATATCTGCAGGTAGCTTTTAACAGTGACTATGATATCCAGGATCTGATGAAGAGGGCTTCATTGATGATTACGGATTATTCCAGTGTATGTTTTGACTTCTTCTACATGAAAAAACCGTTAATCTTCTATCAGTTTGATTATGAGCAATTCAGAAAAGGGCAGTATGGACAAGGTGCATTTGACTATAAGAACAATGGTTTTGCCCATAGCTACGAAAAGAAAGAAGATGTTTTTAAGGAACTGGAAGAATATATTCAGAATCATTTCAAAGTTTCCGAAGAATATTTGGAAGAGCATCAAAAACAGTTTACAATATATGATGATCATAACTGTGAAAGAGTTTATGATGTGATTAAAGAATTATAGGAGTTAGTATGGTTGAAGTAAGTGTGATCTGCCTGGCATATAATCATGAGAAATATATTGAAGAATGTATTCAGCATCTTCTGAGTCAGAAGACAGATTTTCAATATGAAGTGTTAATCCATGATGATGCTTCCACAGATAAAACACCTGAAATTCTGCGTAAATATGCCGATGAATACCCGGATATTATTAAGCCGATTTTACAAAAGGAAAACCAGTTTTCTCAGGGGAAGATTTTAACCAGTGAGTTTATCTTTCCGAAATGTCAGGGAAAGTATTATTGCATGTGTGAATGCGATGATTACTGGTGTGATGATCAGAAACTGCAGAAGCAATATGACTTTATGGAAGCTCATCCGGAGTATTCCGCATGTGTGCATAACTCCGTATTGCATGATTGCAATAACGGAAAAGAGACATTGGTCAATTCTTCGGAAACTGATAGAGACATAGAAATGAAGGAAGTGCTTTTGGATTGGGGCAAAGTATACCACACTTCTTCCATGTTCTACCGAAAGGAATACGCTAACAGGCCAAAGGAATTTTATGCCAGAGGTTTCGGTGATTATCCAAGAGCCATTTATTTCTGTTATGTCGGGAAAGTTTACTATTTTGCAGATGTCATGTCTGTTCACAGAGTCAATGTTGAAAATTCCTGGACGACAAAGAATGTTGCAAGCAGGGATCCGCAGGATGTTGTCAGGCATTACAGAAAAGTTATCGAATTGCTGAACAATATTGATGCATATACAGAACGGAAATACCACGATGATATCGTCAAAGCTGTACGGTGGAATGAATGCCTGATTCTGCAATGGCAGGATAATGCGAAAGAGATTTTAAAGAGCTACAGAGATGTTTATGACGGAATGTCAAAAGGCCGAAAAGCAATTATCCGTTTCAAAGCTTACTTCCCAAAGACATTTAAATTTTTGAACAATATCCGCTTAAGAGGAAAGTAATAAATTTGGGTTTTTAAATAGTAAAAAGTAAAAAGTTATTATAGAATATAAGGTACAGATGTAAGAAAAGGAGGGATCGATGTTCATAAAATTAAAAGCATTTGCGTTAGCCGTATCGTTACTGGTGCCGGGTAATATAGTGAAGATTAATGAAACACCCGTTGTGGACACACCGAAAATTGAAACAGTCAAAAGAACAGAGAATCTTCTTTTAACGAGTGCAATGATTGACAAAGCGCCGAATATTGACAATATGTTTACCAGTTCAACTGCTGCAATTGTTAAAAATCACAGAAATGATTTTAATGTATACAATTTCCAACAGAAAATGAAGGAATATGGCGGATACGAAAATTATTTGAAGAGTCTTGGCGGAGTTTTTGCGAAATGGGCAGGGAAAACAGCGAATGTTAAATCTGCCAAGGAATTGCAGGAAATCGCTGAATACGAATGGGGCATTATGACCATGTGGGGATTCGACTATTGTAACTATCAGTCTTCTCATTATGGTAAATGGCTGGCAGATGACGGAGTTGGCTCTGATGCATATTATCCAAAAGGTACGGATAGCGGCAGAAAAGAAAATTCTTCTTATATGGGAATTGATACGGTTGCTTCTGGAAACGGAAGGGGCATGACAGTTAACTGTAATCTCGGCGTTGACTGGTTGCTAAGAAAAGCAGGCTTGTTTACTGCGAATGACCCTGACTCATATGATTTCAGTGCCCTTATGAATAAAGGCGCTAAGATTATTACCAAGGCTTCTGATCTGCAACCGGGCGATCTGATTCAGTGTTTTACTTCCGGTATAAACAGAGGCGGATCTGTTTCCAGCTGGTGGGGCGGAGGATACTTCCATATCACAATCGTCGGAGAAAGAGACGATAAAGCCGGAACAATTACGCTTTACGATTCAGGCCATCTGTTTACAGACTCCGGCAAGTGGAAGAATGTCAGAAAGATCGGTGATGACAATGTTTATCAGTGGGCTGCTGACTGGGTCGGCATGAGAATATTTGATTTGATTCAGAATTCCGGTGCCGGCTGGCAGGACCTGGGTGATGGAAAATGGAATTTCATGAAAGATGACGGCACTCTTGCCATGAATGAATGGCTGCAGGTTGATGATGAATGGTTCCATTTTGATGAAGAAGGTCTTTTACAAACAGGCATAACAGAAATCAACGGGAAAAAGTACTTCCTGAATGATGATATTACAAGAGGTACATTAGGCAAACAGTTGTCCGGATGGGTAAAAGCGGAAGACAATAAAACATATTATCTCAGTGATTCCGGTGTTGTTCAGACAGGATGGAAGTTTATAAACGGCATCTGGTATTACATGAATTCCACAGGTGTCATGCAGACCGGCTGGCAGAAGATCAAAGGCAAATGGTATTACATGAACAGTTCCGGTTCCATGGCTAAAGGATGGCGTAAAGTGGATGATAAGTGGTATTATCTGAATTCTGACGGCCAGATGCAGACCGGATGGCTGTTGAAAAATGACAGATGGTATTACCTGAATCCATCCGGTGCAATGGCTACAGGCTGGAAGAAACATAATAATAAATGGTATTATCTGAATGATTCCGGGTCTATGGTGACAGGCTGGAAACAGGTAAACGGCATCTGGTACTACATGGCGGAGTCCGGAAAAATGCTTTCCGGCTGGCAGGTTATCAAAGATAAGTGGTATTACTTCAATGAATCCGGTGGAATGGTGACCGGCTGGCAGAAATACAAAAATAAATGGTATTACCTGAACGATTCCGGGTCAATGGCAACTGGGTGGAAGCTGGTTTCCGGCACATGGTACTACTTTGAAGAAGATGGCCAGATGGCAAGGAATAAATGGATTGATGAACGGTATTATGTGAATAACTCCGGTGCATTGACCGATGAAACGCCGGATAATTCTTTGGGCAAGGCTGAAGTTATCGTAGATGATTTACGAATCAGAACAGGTGCAGGCTTGGCTTTTG
>JAFYCG010000114.1 GCA_017539825.1 Solobacterium sp.
GACTTCTTTGTGATATACTTTATGGAGATACGAAGGAGGAAATATGAACCTTCCAAACCGATTGACAATCTTCAGAATTGTCCTGATCCCTGTGATCATCCTTGTTTATTTGTTTCCCTATGCGAATTTCGGCATAGAGATGCAATCCTATCAGATTCAGAATGTTTCGCTTTCCGTGGTCAATCTGATCGCATTGGCAATTTATGTCATTGCCGCTATCACGGATGCACTTGATGGCCATATTGCCCGCAGCCGCAATATGATCACGACATTCGGTAAATTTGCAGATCCGATCGCAGACAAACTTTTAACAACGACCATGTTTTTACTGTTTGTTTCCAAAGGGATTATTCCTGTTGTCCCTGTCATCATCATGGTGGCAAGAGACACGGTTGTTGACGGATGCCGCATGGTGGCCTCTGTCAATGGTAAGGTAGTGGCTGCCGGCATGATGGGGAAACTGAAGACCGTATTACAGATGATTACGGTAGCTTTGGTTCTGCTGAACAACCTTCCTTTTGAACTGTGGCACCTTCCGGTCGGGGAAATCATGCTATGGTTCTCTGCCTTTGTTTCATTAGCCAGCGGTATACAATATTTTAACCAGATGAAGGGCGATATTATGGAGTCCAAGTAAAAAGTAAGAAAAAATTAAGAAAACTGAAGGAAATTTTATGGCAAAAGAGACAAAAAATACTACTGTAATGACTGCTGAGAAAAAAGACCAGCTTCTGAATGAAGCTTTAAAGGCAATCGAGAAGGAATACGGAAAAGGCAGTATTATGCGCCTGGGAGATCGTGCTGACATATCAATTGATGCGATTCCTTCCGGAAGCCTTGCACTGGATCTTGCACTTGGAATCGGCGGTTATCCAAAAGGAAGAATCATCGAGATCTACGGTCCTGAATCTTCCGGTAAAACAACACTTGCACTGCATGCTATTGCAGAATGTCAGAAACAGGGCGGAAGATGCGCATTTATCGATGCGGAAAATGCGATAGACCCTGTATATGCTAAAAATCTAGGCGTCGATATCGATGAACTGATTCTTTCACAGCCTGATTCCGGTGAACAGGCTCTTGAGATTACCGAAGTACTGATTAAGAGCGGAGCAATTGATCTGGTTGTCATTGACTCGGTTGCTGCTCTTGTACCGCAGGCGGAACTCGATGGCGAAATGTCCGATTCTTCCATTGGCCTGCAGGCAAGACTTATGTCGAAGGCAATGCGTAAGCTGGCCGGTGTCATGAACCGTTCTAATACGACCGCAATCTTTATCAACCAGCTTCGTGACAAGGTAGGCATTATGTTCGGTAATCCGGAAACAACACCTGGCGGACGTGCATTGAAGTTCTATGCATCCGTAAGACTGGATGTACGCAAAGGGGAAGCTTTGAAAAACGGAAGTGATCAGATCGGTAACACAACCAAGATCAAAGTTGTCAAAAATAAAGTTGCTCCGCCATTCAAGACAGCGGTTGTATCCATTATTTACGGAGAGGGCATTTCCCATATCGATGAGGTCATCAACCTCGCTGTTGAAAATGATATTATCGATAAATCCGGTGCATGGTTCTCCTATAACGGGGAAAAGATCGGACAGGGATTCAATGCGGTTCGTGAATACATGAGATCCCATCCGGAGTTTGATGAGGAAGTCACACAGAAGATCAAAGAGAAGTTCTTCCCGGAAAATACGGGAGAGGCACCTCAGCAAGAAGCATAAAACAGGCTCATGCCTGTTTTTTTGTGTTACAATGCTTGATATGGACAAGTATGTGATTTTTTACAACAGAATCCGGAATGTGATTCCTTCCCGGATTGTCAATATTCTGAATGAATGCATTACCGACGGGATATTTCTCTCCTATCCGATATATCTTTTTTTTCTTCTGATGAAGCAATCCCCGTTACTGTTGAAAAGTGTACTGATTCCCGGTATCACTTTCTGTCTGATAACACTGTTACGGAATGCTTATGATTTTCCCCGTCCTTATGAAGAGCATGAAATTGAACCGGTTCTGATGCCTCATAAAAAAGGGCATTCCTTTCCGAGCCGCCATGTTTTTTCGGCAACGATCATTGCATTCACATTCATGCGTTACAATTTTTGGCTGGGAACAGGGTATCTTGTTGCAGCTGTACTGCTTGCTGTATTGCGTGTCATCGGCGGCGTACATTATCCAAGAGACGTTATTGTCGCTTTGATTTTGGGAATCTTTGCAGGAATATCAGAACTTGTCTTGTGAAAAAACAATGAAAACGTTATAATAAAAAAAGCGGATTCTTCCGCAAATCGATAAAACAGAAATGGAGGTTATTATATGGTTCCAATGCCAACTGCCATTTTTGTGGGGATTGCAGGTGTTATTATCGGTATTATCATCATGGTCATTGCCGGTATTATGGGGCTGAATCAGGCAAAAGAAAAGTCCCAGAACATCCTTGAAGAAGCAAATTCAAGAGCAGAAGCTGCTGTGCGTCAGGCTAATCTTGACGGTAAACAGCAGGTTTACGAGATGAAGTTACAGGCTGAAAAAGAATTAAAAGATCAGCGCAACAAGATCCAGCAGATGGAAAACAAACTCGTACGCAAGGAGGATAGTCTCAGCTTCCGTGAGGAAAATTTAACTGCCAAAGAGAAGAGAATCAACGAGAAGGAAAAGCAGACGGATTCTAAGCTCGCAAGTCTTGCAAAAATGGAAGAGGAATTGCAAAAAAAGATAGATGATCAGATCGTCATTCTTGAACGTGTATCGAAGATGACGCAAGAGGATGCCAAGAAAGAACTGATGGAGGCTGTTGAAAAGAAGACAGAGAAAGAGATTGCTCAGTATCTGCGTGAACAGCAGGAGGAAGCGGAAACACAGGCTTCCGATATTGCAAGAAATATCATCAGTCTGGCAATTCAGCGCTATGCACAGGAAGAAACAATCGAAAGAACAGTTTCCACTGTCAATCTTCCCGGTGAAGAGATGAAGGGAAGAATCATCGGCAGAGAAGGCAGAAATATCAAGGCGATCGAACAGGCTACAGGTGTTGACCTGATTATCGATGATACGCCGGATATGATCACGATTTCCTGTTTTGACCCGATCCGCAGGGAAATTGCAAGACAGTCTCTTGAAATTCTCATGAAGGACGGCAGAATACAGCCGGGTAGAATTGAAGAAGTTGTCGAAAAGGTTACAAAGGAAATGGATGAATCCATCCTGAAGATCGGTAATGAAGCAATATTCAAACTCGGTATCGGCCGCATGAACAGGGAACTTGTCAGACTGCTCGGAAGACTTCGTTTCCGTTACAGCTATGGCCAAAATGGTCTGGAGCATTCCATGGAAGTTGCAACATTCTCCGGCATGATGGCTGCTGAACTCGGTTTGAATCAGAACCTGGCTAAAAGAGCCGGTCTGCTTCATGATATCGGTAAAGCTCTCGATTTCGAACAGGAAGGTTCTCATGTCGAACTCGGTGCCAAGGTTGCTAAGAAATACGGTGAAAACAGCATTATTATCAATTCTATCGAAAGCCATCACGGTGATACGGAAGCACAGGATATTATCGCAATTCTGGTTGCTGCTGCAGATACACTGAGTGCAGCAAGACCCGGAGCAAGATATGAATCCATGGAAGGATATATCAACCGTCTGGAAAACCTTGAAAAGATCGCATGCTCATTTGAGGGTGTTGATAAAGCATATGCAATTCAGGCAGGCAGAGAAGTCCGTGTCATGGTTAAACCTGACAAAATGGATGATATCACAATGGTCAAAGTTGCTCATGATATCCGTGAAAAGATTGAAAATGAACTGACCTATCCGGGACAGATCAAAGTTACACTGATCCGTGAAGTCAGGGTACAGGAGCTTGCAAAATAACAGGTACACAGGTACCTGTTTTTTTTATTGGCTTGCATCTTGTGCTTCATAAAGTGTATGATTATATATAGGTTTCATACCAGAATCAATGCAAATTGATTCGGAAAGGTTTTAGAATTACAGTGAATATCCTCTTTTTAGGTGACGTGGTTGCTGAAAGCGGCCGCGACACTGTTGTTAACACTCTTGCCACAATCAAGCAACAATATGAAATTGACTTTACGATTGTCAACGCAGAGAACTCTGCGCATGGAAAAGGAATTACACAGAAGATATATCAGGAACTGATCAACGCAGGAGCAGATGTCATTACTCTTGGAAATCATGCATTCGCAAAAAAGGAAATTATTTCCTCTTTTGATCAGTGTCCGTTTATGATCCGGCCGGCAAATATGGAACCGCTCGATGTCGGAAATTCTGTAATCATTCGTGAAATAGACGATTTGCATATTGCTGTAATTAATCTTCTTGGCAATGTTTTTATGATACCTTCTACAACCGGACCGATTGAAGTGATGGAGGAACTCCTGAAGGAAATCGATGCGGACATAATCATTGTCGATCTTCACGGAGAGGCAACAAGTGAAAAAATCCTTTTTGCGGAATACTTTGCTGATAAGGTTACAGCTATATTTGGCACGCATACGCATGTACAGACGGCAGATGAGAGAATTATACGCGGTTGTTCATTTATAACCGATGTCGGCATGTGCGGACCGTATGACAGTGTTCTGGGCAGGGATATCGGTGAACTGATATCACATGTGATAAAACATCAGCCGACCATTTATATGCCTGCAAAGGGTCCCTGCATTATCAACGGGTGCGTCGTTAAGATCGATGAGACATCATGCCGTGCTGTTTCCATTGAAAGAATCAAGCTTTTTCCGAATGCCTAACATTCATTTTTATCATTGAATCAGAATTATTGAGTGGTATAATATTAGCGAAGGAGGACATTATGCCAGTAACAGTTGATAAAGATATGTGCATCGGATGTGGTGCATGTGTAGGTGTTTGCCCAGTTTCCGCTTTGTCTCTTGACGATGAAGGAAAATCCGAATGTGATGCGGATGCATGCATCAGCTGCTTGTCTTGTGTAGGTACTTGCCCAGTATCTGCTATTTCAGAAGCTTAAGCAAAAAAAGAAAATCGGTTTTCACCGATTTTTTTTGTTCTTTCTTCTGTTTCTGCTATAATGATTGCCATGAATAAAAATAAGAACCAGAATGCATTTCAGCTTCCAAACCAGAAAAATGCGGTAAAACGTACAAAAGAAACGGTATATTCTTCCTTTGCACTTGAAGAAGATGCACGTCTTTTGGGAAGAGGAAAGCAATATTACATTAAGACATACGGATGTCAGGCAAATGTCAGGGACAGTGAGACAATGGCCGGCTTATTTGAAATGATGGGTTTCCGTGAAGCCGATACCCTGGAAAATGCAGATATTATTCTGTTTAATACATGTGCGGTAAGAAGGGCTGCGGAATTGCATGTATTGGGTGAAATAGGCAGTCTGAAACGGTTTAAGAATGAACACCCTGAAAAGCTGATCGGTATCTGTGGCTGCATGGCACAAGAGGATGCGGTCGTGGATGAAGTATTAAAAAAATATCCGCAGGTAGATATGATCTTCGGCACACACAACCTGCACCGTCTGCCTCAGCTGATTATCGACTGGTATAAAGACCGTAAGAAGATTGTTGAAGTCTTTTCGGAAGAAGGAAAAGTCATAGAGGACCTTCCGGTAAAAAGGACGATGGATGCCAAAGGGTTTGTGAACATCATGTACGGATGCAACAAGTTCTGCACCTATTGCATCGTTCCTTATACAAGAGGTAAGGAGAGATCCCGAAAGATGGAGGATATTCTTGCCGAAATCAGACAACTGCAGGAAACGGGAAGAAAAGAAGTGGTTCTTCTCGGACAGAATGTCAATGCCTATGGCAAGGATATTCATCTGGAAGACGGCTTTACGCAATTGTTGAAAAACTGTGCAGAAACAGGTATTGAAAGAATCCGTTTCTATACCAGCCATCCGCGGGATTACAGTCCTTCAACAATTGATATCATGCAGCAGTATCCGAATGTCATGAAGTCACTTCATTTGCCGGTACAGTCGGGATCGGATGAAATTCTGCGCAAGATGGCACGCGGTTACACAATCGATCACTACAAGCAGCTGTTCGATGAAATGAAGGCCAAAATTCCCGATATTACCTTTACGACCGATCTGATTGTCGGCTTCCCCGGGGAGACGGATGAACAGTTTCAACAGACGCTGGATCTTGTCAGATACTGCCGTTTTGACCTGGCGTATTCATTTGTCTATTCGCCAAGAAGCGGGACACCTGCAGCATCCATGAAGGATGATATTCCGATGGATGTCAAAAAGGAACGTCTGCACATATTGAATGATCTGCTTGCACAGATCGCCAATGAGAACAACCAGAAATACCTGCATAAGCATCTGAAGGTGTTATGCGAGGGCAGGTCCAAGAAAAACAAAGATGTCTACAGCGGCTACAGTGAGGAAAACAAACTGGTGAATTTCAGGGGCGGAGAAGGCCTGGAAAACCGGATTGTGGATGTGGAAATCACGAATATTCACAGCTTTTCTCTTGACGGTAAAGCATTGTGAGAGTTTCCACTTTACGCTATAATAAAAGCAAATCGTAGTCTGGAGGATAATACATATGAGTAAAGTTCGCATATTTGCCCTTGGTGGTCTTGACGAAGATGGCAAGAACATGTATGTGGTTGAAAATAATGATGATATTTTTGTGATGGAATGCGGCATTAAATATCCTGATTCGGATCAGCTTGGCATTGAAATGATCATTCCGGATTTCCATTATTTAAAGGAAAATGCATCCCGGATCAAAGCGGTGTTTATCACCCATGGCCATGATGATGTCATGGCAGCTTTGCCTTCACTGGTTCGTGATATACCCAAGCTGCCTGTTTATATGGCACCGTTTACCGCAATGCTGTTTGAAAGAAAAGCAAAGGCAATGGGATTGAAAGATCTGAATATCCATCGTGTCAGAAGAAATGCCAAATTTAAAATCGGCAAAACAGAAATCCGCACCTTCGGAACAACCCAGTCCATTGCAGATGGTTTCGGTGTAGCTATCAAGACAGAAGATGGATACGTCGTCTATTCAAGTGAGTTCATTGTCGACTATGATACCCGCAATGAGGCATTCAATTTTGACATTACCAATATTACGGATCTCGGCACGGCAGGCGTACTGGCTTTAATGTGTGAATCCGTCGGTTCAACAAGGGAAGGGCACTCCTCCCCGTCACATCGTATCACACCGGCAATTGAACATTATTTTGAAGACTCCGAAGGAAGAATGTTCATTACATTGTTCAACCAGAACATCTATCGTGTCATGGAAGTGATTGAGCTTGCCAACAAATATAACCGGAAAGTGTTTATTTATGATAACGAATTAAAAGAACTGATGGCGGATATGGCAAAACTGGGTTATTATCATATTCCGGCAGGACTGGAAGTTCCTTCTTCCCAGTTCCGCAACGACATGGATAATATCCTTGTGATCATTGCCGGTACCGGTTCTTCCATTTTCCGCAAAGTGCACAAGATTGCAACGAAGGAAGATGATACAATTGAACTGCGCTCTACCGATACGATTATTATCGCCAGTCCTGCAGTGCCCGGCACGGAGCGTGAAGAAGCCGTCATGGAAGATGACCTTTACAAAGAGAGCGGCAGAGTTCTCGATGTCGATGCCAAGCGTAATTTTACGATGCACGCCAGCATTGAGGATCTGAAGATGATGATTTATCTGATGAAGCCGAAATACTATATTCCTGTAAAGGGTGAATACAGACAGCTGATCGCCAATGCCAATATTGCCTTAGGCATGGGATATAATGCCGATAAGATCATCGTATTGGATAATGGCCAGGTTGCAACACTGGAAGATGGACAGCTGAAGAGACAGTTTGATATGATCCAGACGGATGATATTCTGATTGACGGAAAGGACAACCTGGATGCCAGCGGCATGATCCTGAAAGACAGGGAATTGCTAAGTACGGATGGGGCAATCATCATCGGTATCGTCATCAATCACACCACAAAGGAGATCATCGGGGGACCCGATGTTCAAAGCAGAGGTGTTATCTATCTGAAGGATGCGGACTATATTGTCAAGGAAGTCGGCAATATCATGGAACGCACGATCAATGATGCCGTAACAGAAAACCGTTATGACAATATGAGCTGCCGTGCGGAAGCACGTGAAAAAATCAGCCGTTATGTGATGAGGGAGACAGGAAAGAGGCCAATGATCCTGCCTGCCATTGTGGAAATCAATACGGCAAGTTAAGAGGTAAAATGTGGCAAGAAGAAAGAAAAAAGATATAAGAGAAGAACAGAAAAAAGAATTAATACATTGGATCACGATTGTGATCCTTTGTGCGTTTGCGATTATCGGCATGTTGAGATCAGGTGTGGTCGGCAACTTTCTCTACCAGTTGCAAAGATACATCTTCGGGTCTTTGTTCTGGGTGGTTGTGATTCTGATTGCCGGCTGCATGCTCTACAACATCTTTCAGAAGAAAAACGGCAAACCGCTGTTCAGTTATGTGGCATTGGGACTGATTATTGCCGGCATATTGCTGATCTGTTCCTACATTGATACAGATCCGGAAACAACAGGTATTTCCGTATTTCTGGATTATTTCAATGATACGGCACTGTTTTTCAGTGAAAACAGCCCGGAAAAAGCA
>JAFYCG010000115.1 GCA_017539825.1 Solobacterium sp.
CAACAGGTACGGATGAAAATGCGGTTCATGTTTCCGGTGGAAATGTAATACTGAATCAACCTACTGTCACAAGAACCAGTGCAGAATCTGCAGGCGGAGATGATGCAAGCTTCTATGGCGTAGGGGCAGCAATTCTGACAACGGACGGCACATCTTATATTAACGGCGGTACTATTACGACAGATGCCAACGGCGCAGCAGGTGCATTTTCCTATGGGGATGGTATTACGTATATCTCCGGAACAAAAATACGCACAAGCGGAAATACAGCCGGTGGTATCCATGTTGCAGGAGGAGGTACGCTGTATGCGTATGATCTGGATGTGAAAACAGAAGGAGAAAGTTCTGCAGCAATCCGTTCTGACAGAGGCGGCGGTACAATGGTTGTAGACGGTGGCACATATGTCACAAACGGAGAAGGATCTCCTGCTGTATATGTGACGGCAGACATCACGATCAATGACGCAACATTAACCGCAAACGGATCGGAAGTATTATGTCTGGAAGGATTGAATACCGTCAGATTATTCAACAGTAACCTGACTTCCAATATGAAAGATCTTGAACAGAATGACAGTACATGGGCTATCATCCTGTATCAGTCCATGTCCGGTGATTCTGAAGTAGGTAACGGATCATTCTATATGATCGATGGTTCCATCAATGTTGAAAACGGCGGTTTGTTTTATTCGACAAATACAGAATCTCAATTCTATGTGGAAAATGTAGATATCACAATGGCCGATGATGCAGAGTACTTTCTGCGTGTTTCCGGCAATGCCAATCAAAGAGGATGGGGTTCAACCGGTGCCAATGGTGCACAGACAAACTTCACAGCTGTCAATCAGCAAATGACAGGAAATATTATCTGGGACTCTGTTTCCACATTGGATTTTTATATGCAGGACGGCTCTGTATTAACAGGGGCAGTTATTGATGATGAAACTTATGCCGGTTCTGGCGGAAACGGATATGCAAATGTATATATCTCTGAGAATTCCAAATGGATTGTCACAGGGGATTCCGTTGTGACAAACCTCTTCAATGAAGGAACTATTACTGATGAAGACGGAAAATCCGTAACCGTAAAAGGAACAGACGGAACGGTATATGTGAACGGAGAGAGTGCATATACAATTACCGTAAATGCCTACAGTGAAACTGCTGACTTCAGCGGTGCAATCAGCTCTGTTTCCTATGAAGATTATGCAAAGGAAATGCCTGAAGTATTCTCTGATACAGAAAAAACGGAAATCACTGAGACAGAGGAAGTTGTTGAAGAAGAAGCGCCTGAAGAAGCAATCAATGAAACTGCAGAAACAGAAAAGACTTCTTTTCCGGTAGTACCGGCTGTTCTTGCGGGATTGGCGGTGTTATTTGCCGGCATGTATTTCATGAAGAAAAAATAGTCATTTCAAGGAGGGCATTGCCCTCCTTTTTCTGCTTTGCATCATCGTGTTATAAATAATCAGAATGTCATTGTATGCATAATATGCATTAGTGAATCAAATGGTTTTGTGGTATATTCAGTCTATACAGGCAAGGAGCTGAGAGAAAAATGAAAATACTGATATTGAATGGCAGCCCGAGAGGAAACGGACTGACGATAAAAATGATTCAGGCATTCCGTAAAGGTGCAGAATCCGCCGGACACAATATTTCTCAGGTGGATGTATGCCGGAAGAATATACATGGATGTCTGGCATGTGAATACTGTCATACCAGAGGAAACGGAACATGCATTCAGAAAGATGACATGCAGCAGGTATATCCGTTATTGAAAGAAGCGGAAATGCTTGTTTTAGCCTCACCTGTTTACTACCATAATCTAACCGGACAGCTGAAATGCGCTATTGACCGTTTCTATGCCATAGGCACAAAAGAGAATTTGCCTAATTTGAAAAAAGTCGCTATGTTCTTAGCTTCCGGTGATCCTGACATGTATGAAGGCGCATTGTTCTCTTTGAAAGGGGACTTTGAAGATTATCTGAAGCTGGAAGTTGCGGGTGTATTCACTGCCAATGGTGAAGAGGTGCCCCAGAAAACACTGGATGAATTATATGCATTCGGTACCGGCTTGATGGAATAATTTTATGGAGGCTATCCTCCTTTTTTGTTGAATGAAATGAAAAGGAATATTATAATTAAATAAACAAATAGGAGGAAAGTTATAATATGGCAGACAAGAGAATTGTATTGTTCTGTGCTGGTGGCATGTCCACAAGCCTTTTGGTTACAAAAATGAGAGAAGCAGCTACACTTGCTGGAAAAGACTACAGTATTGATGCATATGGATTGACAGAAGTTGATACATACGGACCGGATGCAGACTGCATCCTTCTCGGACCTCAGGTTCGCTATGCATTAAAGCAGCTCCAGAATAAATTCCCTGGCAAGCCGATTGATGGTATTGACATGAGAGTTTACGGAACAATGAACGGCAAAGGCGCTGTTGAAATTGCAAGAAAACTGATGAATGACTAAGACAGAGCGGAAACCACTCTGTTTTTCTTATATAGTGACAGCCTGCTGATTACGGATTGTAATGATGGACAGCAGGCCTGTTTTTGGCTTATTATGAAACAAAAGAAGTAAAGGAGTCAGATCATGAAAGCAATCACAAACGGGAAAATCTACACCGTAACCGGACCGGTTTACGACAAAGGTACAATATTATTTGATGAGGGAAAAATCATAGCTGTCGGGGAACAGGTTGAAATTCCCGAAGGAACGGAAGTCATTGATGCAGAAGGGGGAATCGTAACACCGGGACTGATTGATATTCATACGCATATCGGTGTATTCCCGGGATTAAATACAATGCCGGGTACTTCCGACGGGAATGAAATGTCCAATCCCATTACACCGGAAGTGCGGGCAATGGATGCGATCAATCCCGATGACATCTCCATTGAAAAAACAAGAAAAGCAGGTTTTACCACAGTATACACTTTACCGGGTTCAGCCAATCTGATCGGTGGTACGGGCATTGCCCTGAAGCTGCGTGGCAAAACTGCAGATGAAATGGTGATTCCCGGAACGGAGAACATGAAATTTGCCTTCGGAGAAAATCCAAAACGCGTCTATGGATCTGAACATAAAATGCCTGTAACCCGCATGGGGAATGCAGCTTTGATCCGCAAAACCCTGTTTGAGGCAAAGAACTATTCCGATGCATTATTGGATTATGAAAATGGCAAAGGTGATAAACCAAAACCGGATTTCAGGCTGGACCCTTTGGTGCCGGTAGTGCGTGGCGAGATGCGTTGCCGCATGCATGCACATAGAGCTGATGATATTATGACGGCGATCCGTATCGGCAAAGAGTTTCATCTGGATTTCTCCATTGAACATTGCACAAACGGCTGGAGAATCGCCGATGTGCTTGCCGAAAACAATGTTCCGTGCATGGTTGGGCCGATGATGATGGGGCCGTTAAAAGAAGAGATGTGGGGCGAAAAGCTGGATATGGCTGCTATTCTGGATAAGGCGGGTGTCAATATCTGTCTGATTGCAGACATGTCTTATGATACACAATGGTTGCCGATTAAAATCGGTGTGGCGATTCGTGAAGGCCTTTCGTGGAATACTGCCCTCGAAGCTGTTACAATCCGTCCGGCAAAGGAAATGGGGTTGGAGAAGAGGCTCGGATCTATTGAAAAAGGAAAAGATGCTGATTTTGCCATCTTCAATGGCGATCCGTTCTCCAATTATACAAAGTGTATTCATACAATCATTGACGGAAAAGAATGGGAATAAGAAAAAAGGAAAGCGAACTTTCCTTTTTTTAGTCTACTATAACCAGTCTTCCTTCAACATGGGCATCCAGACGGGGATGCGTGCTCATGTATTCTTCAATGATATTATTGACGGATGTCACGACGACAACCGGTTTGGCGTTCTGTTCAACTTCTTTGAAAGGTATCCCGAAGAATTCGTAAAAGTTGATGAAATGATAGTTCTGCAATGCGATTTTTATGTGCATTTCGGGAGTGATCGGCTGATTGTTGAAGTCAAATTCCAACAGTTCATGTGTGCTCTTTTTATAAACGATGTGAACACCTTTTGAAAACTGATAGAATTCAGTATGACCGTTCCATGCCTCATCACGCAATATATGCAGCACCATCTTTTTAAACTGTTCACCGGTAACCGTAACCATGTAGACTTTATCGTCAAACGGGGTATTTTCAATTAAATCCGCATAGGTAACCAGAGGACCGAACTCTTCTTTTCGAATTGATCCGGAACCAAACAGCATGATGTCAAAACTGCTTTCATCCTGCATGATATCTGCATACAGATTGCCGAGTTC
>JAFYCG010000116.1 GCA_017539825.1 Solobacterium sp.
ATGTCACAAAAGTGAACAGCCTTGATTTCATCAAAGCCATCCGTAAAAACTTAGAGGCATAAAAAAAGAAATCCGCGAGGATTTCTTTTCAGTCTTCGTATTCAATCTGCAGATCTTCAAAATAGGCATCTGTGCCGATATCGACATATAATCCGACTGCTCCTTTTGCATCCGGACCGTGTTTGAAGCCATCGACGACAAGTACAGGTTTTTCCATGTCATTAACATAGAATTCACCATGGTCATCATGAATGATGGCTTTTAAATCAATCCATTCTTTCAGACCTGCATCAATCGGTGCTTCGTAAGATGTAATTCCGTGTTTGCGGAAATAATCGAATGTGTAACCCGGATAGGAGAAGTATTGGCTTCCGTGGGATCTGCGTATCGGATCCGGGTGTCTTCCGTTAGTCGGACGGACATAAAAGCTTTCAAATTCAGAGTCTGTTTCATTGACACGGAAAACGATGCCGATGAAGCCCCTTGAATAATCCGGTGCACCTTTCTGCAGATCGCTGTACATTCTTACACAGATTGTTCCGTTATGGAAATCACGATCTGCAAGCTTTGCATACGTGTCTGTGTCTGCAACAAGATTTTCCAAAGGCTTGATGACGTTTAAGACCGGAATACCATCTAATTCTGTTTCATGCATTACTACATTTACTGCCTTGTATTGTTTCATCGTTTTTTCTCCCTGGATTAATGTTAACATGATATGACAAAAATCACTAGCGGTTGCTTTTTTTATAATGCATGGTATGATTTTATTTGCAGTCTTTAAAAAATAAAGATGGGAAGGGGTAAAATCCGTGGGAAAAATATATGTATGTTCTGATATTCACAGCCATCTGGATGTTCTGGAAGATGCACTGTCTGATCTGAATGATGATGATATTCTGTATATCATCGGAGATGCGGTGGACAAGGGTCCGGATGGTTTGCTGCCTTTGTTGAAGATCATGGAGGATCAGAGATGCAGAATGCTGATGGGCAATCATGATCTGATGATGTTACAGTATCTCGCATGCCTGAACCATGAAGACAGTGTCAGGAAAAGCGACATGAATGAGATCCGCCGTACATGGCTGCAGCTCAACGGAGGTCTGGAAACATTAAAGAGTTATGTTCTTCTGGATCCTGAAAAACAGCAGGAAGTGCTTCATTTTCTGGAATCACTGCCGCTTGCGGTCAATGTGGAAACAGAAGAGGATAAATTTCTTCTTGTTCATGCAGCAGTTCCTGCAGAATATGAAGATCTGGATGGAACAGTACCGCTGGATGTCGTCAGAGATGCAGAATATCCGTTTTTGTACGATTGGAAGAATGATTTTGTCTGGAGCAGGAATATCAAACTTGTAGAAGACAAGGTGATTATTTCCGGACATACTTTTGTACAGAATTACGGTTCTGATGAAATCATTGCAGCAGGTGAATTTCATTGGTTTGATATCGATTGCGGACTGGCTTTAAATAACAGCCATTCCAGACTTGCGGTAGTATGTCTTAATACGATGGAAATACGGTATTATTTTCCAAAGGGAGAAACGGAAAGGATGTGATGAACATCCTTTTTTTAATAACGAATAATAAGTTTTTCCAATTACACAATATATGCGATATACTGTACACTTTTTTCAAGGAGGATAAACAGGGATATGAAAAGAACAAAAGACATGAACATGTGTTGTTGTATGAAAAGTATCCGGGATAAGCTTCGTGGATTGTTTTGATGATTCATCAATAATCAATGCAGTTTATGCCGGGATGCAGAAGATCCCGGTTTTATTTTCAATGAAAGAAAGAAGGTAGGAAAAATGACAAACATTAAAAAAACAGCGACAGAATTAATCG
The DNA here is from genome assembly GCA_017539825.1 of Solobacterium sp. Lineage (GTDB taxonomy): Bacteria > Bacillota_I > Bacilli_A > Erysipelotrichales > Erysipelotrichaceae > Bulleidia. The sequence goes on from JAFYCG010000116.1 coordinate 1,855, forward strand.
GCAATACACCATTGCTGGAACTCACACATCTGGAAAAAGAATTTGATTTGCAAGCGGTACTTCTCGGGAAACTGGAGTACTTCAATGTCACAGGATCGGTAAAAGACCGAATTGCCAAAGCGATGATTGAAGATGCGGAAGAAAGAGGCATCTTAAAAGAAGGCTCTGTGATTATTGAACCGACATCCGGAAATACAGGCATCGGTCTCTCATCTGTCGGCACAGCCAAAGGGTATCGCGTCATCATCGTTATGCCGGAGACATTCTCCGTTGAAAGAAGAAAACTGATTAAAGCCTATGGTGCGGAAATTGTTCTTTCGGAAGGTTCTAAAGGAATGAAGGGTGCAATTGCCAAGGCACAGGAACTGGCAGCAGAAATACCTGACAGTTTTATTCCCGGACAGTTTGACAATCCGGCAAATCCGAAAGTGCATTATCTGACAACCGGACCGGAGATTTGGGAAGCAACAGACGGAAATGTGGATATTCTTGTTTCCGGTGTAGGAACGGGAGGAACAATAACAGGTACAGGCAAATACCTGAAAGAAAAAAACCCGAATATCAAAGTTGTAGCGGTTGAACCGGAATCTTCTGCTGTTCTTTCCGGTGATAAACCGGGACCGCATAAAATCCAGGGTATCGGCCCCGGATTTGTGGCAGGGGTTCTTGATACAAATATTTATGATGAAGTTATCAAGGTAAAGAATGAAGATGCTTTGGAAACAGGTGCATTATTCGGAAAGAAAGAAGGTGTGCTTGTCGGTATCTCTGCAGGTGCTGCCATATGGGCTGCAATTCAGCTGGCAAAATGTGAAGAAAACAAAGGAAAAAACATAGTCATCATTCTCCCGGATTCCGGAGACCGTTACCTTTCAACAGCCTTATTTGGAGAATAGAAACACCAAAAGATCTTTTACTATTATGAAAGGAGGGCATGATTTGTCCTCTTTTTGCATTCTTGTAAACAGTGATATACATTCCTGCAAGCGTTTTAAATTTATGTACTTTTTTTAACCTTCAAATCACGAATCGTGTATAATAAAATAGATAGAAGTATCGCTTGACAGACAGAGTGTGACAGAATGGCTGACTCTTGCATTATTTTCATTTGTTCTTTCATATCTTCTTGTGCCTGTCAATGCGGAATTTGTCAGAATAAAGGAATGGATTTTGTTTGGAACAGGGGTGAACATGCAGAAGCTCAAAGACAGAAAAGGGAATATTTCCGTAGTAGAAATATTCATCATATTTCTGCTGTGTCTTGAAGCACTGTATCTGCTGTACAAAGGCGGCAGCTGGCTGGCACAGGAAGCAACGGGTGGAAATGACCGCTTCCTTGAGAATACGGCAGAAAGTACGGCGGTTGTTGAATCCCTGAACGGATTGCAATGCCCGGTTTACGGTTGCAGTGATCAGACGTTCTGCACGCATCAGCAGGGGGAATGGTATGTCGGGTATTTTGATGAGAAAACACACCACATCATTGCCTATGCACCGAAGGGATACAACCAGAACAAAGTCATGCGCATTGGTAATAAAAAGTATTACGGTGATCCCGGAACAATGGTCATTATGATCCGCTGCCGGAATGGTGAAATTGAACTCAGCTGGGTGAAAGGGAGGAACTCATGAATCTTTCGGACAGCATCTTCCTTGTCATCTGTGTTTCTGTTTTCCTGTTTATAACAGGTACGGTTTTCGGCAGTTTTATCACCTGCACCGCATACCGCATTGCGGCAGGTGAGGACTGGACGAAAGGCAGGAGTCATTGTGACAATTGCGGACATGTGTTAAACGCTCAAGATCTGGTTCCGGTATTGAGCTATCTTTTTCTGAAAGGAAAGTGCAGATATTGCGGAACAAAGATTCCGCCTGACAGCACAATCGTTGAGATCCTGACCGGAATTCTCTTTGTGCTTATGTTTCTGAAGGACTGCACACTGGATCTGATTCTGTTAAGAAATCTGATCCTGGTTGTTCTCTGCATCGGACTGTCATTAGTCGATCTGCAGAAATACATCATTCCGGACGGTTTCGTTCTTGCCGGAATCGTGAACTGGGCAGTCTTCGGCATCTTCTCTTCTGACTGGAAAGCGTATTATCTGAGCGGTA
>JAFYCG010000117.1 GCA_017539825.1 Solobacterium sp.
TCACAAGCACCATGTTACATTCCGAATGTATTGCCTGTTCCGGGAATGGGAAGCTTCTATGATATCATTCCATGGGGATCAACAAGTATTCTGGGTACATACTGGCATTACATGTTCTATGGAGATAAGAAGATCATTGAAGACAATTATGATATGGGGAAAAGATATTGGAAATATCTGCAGACAAAAGTAAATAAAGAAGGTTTTATCAATCATGGACTTGGAGACTGGGGCAATCCTGAAAATACATTATGCAGGGAGAATATCGAAACTGCCTTTTTGTATGCAGATACGGTCACGTTAAAGATGTTTGCGGATATTCTTCATAATAAAGAAGATTCAGAAGTGTTTGATGCGTATGCCTTAAAAATTCAAGAAAACTATAATCGGAAATTGCTGACAAAGAATCCGGAAACAGGAAAGTATGGGTACAAGGCATGGGATCAGGAAGATATTGTGATGACTCAGGCTTGTCAGGCTCTGCCTTTGTTCTGGGGAATGGTTCCGGATGAATATATAAATGATGTGATTGATACTTTGAAAAAAGCATTAAGGGATAAAGGATCTTTTGTATCAGGTGAAGTAGGACTTCCTTATATTATTCAATGTGCTTCAGAATATGGCATGGTTGATCTTATTGCACAATACATCACAAAAGAAACACACCCTTCATATTATGCGTTTATTCTCGATGGTGAAACAACATTGGGTGAATACTGGGAGAATAATCCAAGAAGCCATTGTCATGACATGATGGGACATATCATAGAATGGTATTATCGGGGAATGGCCGGCATCAGAATCAAAGAACCAGGATTCAGGGAGATTGAAATACGACCGTATCTTCCGGATTCCATCAATCATCTGAAATGCACGTATCCAACAGAATACGGGCAAATCACTGTTTCTTTAGAAAGGAAAGACGGGAAGGTTTATATCCACACAGAAATACCGGATGACATACGATATACAGTTGATGTGTCAAAAACAAAGGAAAGCATAATCATCTGAAATACTTTGTTGATTTTGTAAACAGGGGAAGTATAATAGATAACCGTGACAAAGGTCACCGTCGGTAGCAGCTACCCGACGTATACCCAAAATAAGGAGAAAAAATGAATCTGGAAAAGTTTTCTAGGATTGCCATGATTGCGGCAATCTACACAGTATTATGTTTTATCCCGATATTATCTGTATTGGCTTTTGGACAGATACAGATTCGTATCGCTGAAGCATTAACCATGCTTCCCCTGATTTATCAGCCATCTATTTTCGGTGTTACACTCGGTTGTTTTCTGGCAAACCTGATTGGTGCATTGACAGGTATTAATCCTACAGGCCTGCTGGATTCCATCTTCGGAACATTGGCAACACTCATGGCTGCATATTGCACATGGAAGTTAAGAGATAAGAAGATCAAAGGTGTTCCTGTATATGCAATGCTGATGCCTGCACTGTTTAATTTCTTCATTGTAGGTGGAGAACTTGCATATCTGTTTATGCCGGATAACTTCATCCTCGGTCTGCTGATTAACGGAACATATGTGGCAATCGGTGAAATTATTGCGGTGATTATCGGATATATTCTTGTAAAGAGATTGAAAAAAACAAATATATTCAGTGAATAAAATGAAGTGATCCTTATAGCTGCAGGATCATTTTTTTTGCAAAGAATATTTAAGACGATGTTCTCTGTATATTTTTCACTGTTTATTCTTTTTGTTTTTATGCAACAGTGAATGAAAACATTTTCAGAAAATAATTGTTGAAAAAAGTGCATGCATGTTTATAATTTTAATTAGTTAAACCGTTGAAGCGGAGATAACGGCAGGTATGATCTCCAAGAGAGTCTGAGGAAGCTGCGATTCAGATAGAAATACAGCCTGTCAAATGGACCGCTGAGGGCAGAAGGAAAGATGTTTCGAGTATTTTCTGACGTGGAGTGAATACGTTAGTTTCCTGGGATATGATAGTATCCTGATGAGCGCATACAGTTTTTGTATGAAACAGGGTGGCACCGCGAATGTTATTTCGTCCCTGGTGGAATTGGTTTTCCATCGGGGATTTTTATTTGGAGGAAGTATGGGTGATATTCTTGAACAGCTTGCATCTTATGCAAAGGAAAGAGTGCAACAGAAGAAAAAGGTTGTTTCTTTGGAAGAGATGAAGGAAAAAGCGATGTCTATGGAATGCAACACGGGTTTTCCTTTTGAAAAGGAACTGAAGAAAGAGGAAATCAGCTTTATCTGTGAATGTAAAAAAGCATCTCCTTCCAAAGGATTGATTGCAGAGGAATTTGATTATCTGACGATCGCAAAAGAATATGAAGAAGCAGGAGCTTCGGCAATCTCGGTATTAACCGAACCGCGATGGTTTATGGGAAAGGATGACTATCTTTCTGAGATTGCACAGACAGTGGATATTCCTGTTCTGAGAAAAGATTTCACGGTTGATCCGTATATGATCTATGAAGCTAGAGTACTCGGAGCATCGGTTGTGTTGCTGATATGTGCATTGCTGAATGAGGAAGAGCTGAGAGAGTATATCCGTATTGCAGATACTTTAGGATTAAGTGCAATCGTCGAAGCACATGATGAGAAAGAAATCAAAACAGCGGTGAATGCCGGTGCGAGAATCATCGGGGTGAATAACAGAAACCTGAGAGACTTTACGGTAGATGTCAGAAACAGCATCCGTTTAAGGGAAAAGGTGCCGGATGAAATACTATTTATTGCTGAAAGCGGCATAAAAACACATGAGGATATTGAAATATTGAAACAGGGAAAGATCAACGGTGTACTGATCGGAGAAACCCTGATGAAGGCAAAAGACAAAAAAGCAATGTTGAAAGAATTGAGAGGATATTAGAAATGATTAAAGAAGCAATCGAAAAAATCGTCAACAAGGGAGATCTGACTTTTGAAGAAGCTTACACAGTCATGAATGAAATCATGAACGGTGAAACATCCCCTACACAAAATGCAGCATTTCTTGCATCTCTTACCACAAAGAGTACAAAAGCAGAAACAATTGATGAAATTTCAGGTTGTGCAGAAGCCATGAGGGAACATGCAACACCGGTTGAACATCCCGGCATGGATGTCCTTGAAATTGTAGGAACAGGCGGAGATAACGCAAAAACATTCAATATTTCCACAACATCTGCATTCGTCATTGCTTCAGCAGGTGTCAAAGTGGCAAAGCACGGAAACAGGGCTGCTTCCAGCTTATGCGGAACAGCAGATTGCCAGGAAGCATTGGGTGTCAATATCCAACAGGATCCGGAAAAAGCTGTAAACATGTTGAAAGATGCAGGCATGTGCTTCTTCTTTGCACAGAAATACCATTCTGCCATGAAATATGTCGGTGCCATTCGCAGGGAACTGGGTTTCAGAACCGTCTTTAATATTCTGGGACCTTTAACCAATCCCGCCAAACCGGAATACTTTGTATTGGGTGTATACGATGAATATCTTGTTGAACCGATCGCAAAAGTACTGGATAAACTGGGTGTAAAAAGAGCATTTGTGGTATATGGAAAGGCTAAACTGGATGAGATCAGTGCAGTCGGTCCGACCGTCATGTGTGAATTGAAAGACGGGTATTACAGAACGCAGGAAATCAAACCGGAAGATTTCGGCTTGGTATCAGGTACAAAAGAAGAACTTACCGGTGGAACACCACAGGAGAATGCACAGATAACCAGAGATATTCTTTCCGGAAAGCTTAAAGGAACAAAACGGAATGCAGTGCTTCTGAATGCAGGAGCAGGTATCTATATCAGCGGCAAGGCAGCTTCTCTTGCAGAAGGTATTCGCAAAGCAGAAGAACTGATTGATAACGGCAGTGCATACAAAACCATGGAAAACTATATCAGGCTGAGCAATGAGTAAAGTGAAGATCTGCGGTCTGCGCACACTCAATGATATTGAGGCAGTCAATCAATATCAGCCGGATTATGCAGGCATGATATTATCCGAACCGTTTTGGAGATGTGTGGATATTGATACAGCATGCCTCTTAAAAAAACATCTTAATCCGAAAATTCAGATGACAGGTGTATTTGTGAATGAGGATTTGGAATATATTACACCTTTTATAGAAAAGGGCTGTATTGATGTCATACAGTTACATGGACAGGAAGATAATGCATATATTCTGGAAGTAAAGAAGCGTTATCCTGAAATACCGGTTATTAAAGCATTTAAGATCAAAGAAGAAGCAGACATACAAAAGGCAAAAGAATCAAAGGCGGATTATGTACTTCTCGACAGTGGTACAGGTACCGGAAAAACATTTGACTGGAAGCTGATCAAAGATATCGGAAGAGAATACTTTCTTGCCGGCGGATTAACACCGGAAAACGTTGAAACAGCTATCAGACAATTTCAGCCATATGCGGTGGATACATCATCCGGTGTGGAAACAGAAAAGAAGAAAGATGCCGATAAGATCAGGGAATTTATCAGAAAGGCAAGGGAATTATGACAAAAGGAAGATTTGGTGTTCATGGCGGACAGTATATACCGGAAACATTAATGAATGCAGTGATTGAACTGGAAGAAGCATATAACATGTACAAAGATGATCCTGCATTTAATGCAGAATTGACAGAACTGTTTAATGAGTATGCCAACAGGCCAAGCAGACTGTATTATGCACAAAGGATGAGTGAAGATTTAGGCGGTGCAAAAATCTATTTGAAAAGAGAAGATCTGAATCATACAGGTGCGCATAAAATCAACAATGTATTAGGACAGGCATTATTGGCAAAGAAGATGGGCAAAACAAGACTGATTGCTGAAACAGGGGCTGGCCAGCATGGTGTGGCTACCGCAACAGCAGCAGCTTTGTTTGGTATGGAATGTGTTGTCTTCATGGGAAAAGAAGACATGGAAAGACAGGCATTAAATGTATACAAGATGAGACTTCTTGGGGCAGATGTCATTCCTGTTACAACCGGTACGGCAACATTAAAAGACGCGGTATCCCAGGCAATGCGTGAATGGACAAGCCGTATTGAAGATACACATTATTGCCTTGGATCGGTTATGGGACCTCATCCGTTTCCTACAATTGTCAGGGATTTCCAGGCTGTCATCTCTAAAGAAATCAAAACACAGATGATGGAAAAAGAAGGGAAACTTCCCGATGCGGTTATTGCCTGTGTAGGAGGAGGATCAAATGCAATCGGAACATTCTATCATTTCATACATGATGATGTCAGGCTGATCGGATGTGAAGCTGCAGGAAGAGGAATTGACACGAAAGAAACTGCCGCAACAATCAATACAGGAAGACTGGGAATATTCCATGGCATGAAATCGTATTTCTGTCAGGATGAATACGGACAGATTGCGCCTGTCTATTCGATTTCTGCAGGTCTGGATTATCCGGGCATCGGACCGGAACATGCCTATCTTCACGATATCGGCAGAGCGGAATATGTCGGAATTACGGATGAAGAAGCAGTTAAAGCATTTGAGTATCTGTCAAAAACAGAAGGGATTATTCCGGCAATTGAGAGTGCACATGCGATTGCTTATGCCGCAATGATTGCTCCAACAATGAGAAAAGATCAGATTATTGTGGTGACAGTATCCGGCAGAGGAGATAAAGACTGTGCAGCAATAGCCAGATACAGAGGGGAGGACTTGTACGAATGAGCAGAATCAAAGAAGCATTTCAGAATCATAAGGCATTTATACCCTTTATTACCTGTGGTGATCCGGATCTTGAAACAACCAGAAAGATCGTTAAGGAAATGGTGAAAAACGGTGCAGACCTGATAGAACTGGGCATTCCGTTTTCCGATCCTACAGCAGAAGGACCGGTCATTATGGATGCGGACAACCGTGCATTGTCCGCCGGTACAACTACAGATGATATATTAGCAATGGCTAAGGAATTACGAAGCGAGATTCAGGTTCCTATGGTGTTTATGACCTATGCCAATGTTGTATATTCATATGGAATGGAGAAGTTTCTTTCAAAGGCAAAAGAAGCAGAAATGGATGGTTTGATTCTTCCGGATGTTCCTTTTGAAGAAAAAGAAGAATTTGATGAAATGTGTGGTAAATACGGAATCGATCTGATTTCCATGATTGCCCCTACTTCAAAAGACAGGATCAAAATGATCGCAAGGGAAGCGAAAGGATTTATATATATCGTTTCTTCTTTGGGAGTTACAGGTGTACGGTCTTCCATCACAACCGATATCGGATCGATTGTCAAAATGATCAAAGAAGTTACGGATGTTCCGTGTGCGGTTGGTTTCGGGATTTCCACACCGGAACAGGCAAAGAAAATGGCGGCACTTTCCGATGGGGCAATTGTCGGATCGGCAATTGTACGAATGATCGGTGAAAAGAAAACAGATGCACCGGAAGCGGTTGGCTTATATGTTAAGGAAATGGCTGAGGCAGTACATCAATGAGGATTACGTTTTGTAATCCTTTTTTCTTCAAGTTTCTTTATTCATATTGCTTTTTTTTCAAAAAAGCGATAAAGTCATTCCGTATATGGGAGAAATTCATGTATCAACAAATTGAAGTTTTAAAAAAATATATGCCTCTTTACAGACAGCTTGTAAAGAAGGATATCAAACTGAAATACAGAAGAAGTTTTCTTGGCTATTTGTGGAGTATTCTGAATCCGCTCATGATCATGGGCATTATGGTAATTGTTTTTTCCAACATGTTCCGCTTTAATATTCAGAATTATCCGGTATATCTGATTATCGGCCAGTCGATCTTTAACTTCACCAATGAAGCAACTTCAAAAGCGATGTGGTCAATTATCGGTAACGCTTCCCTGTTGAAAAAGACATATGTGCCGAAGTACATCTTCTGCTTATCCACAGTTTCTTCATCCTTTGTCAACATGTTGTTTTCTTTAGGGGCAATGCTGATTGTATTTATTGTGTGTGGCGTGAAATTCACATGGAATATGTTGTTTATTCCGGTGATATTGTTGCAGGTGTTTGTGTTTGCGCTGGGATTGGGATTGTTCCTAGCTGAGGCAACGGTCTTCTTCCGTGATATCCAGTACATCTACAGTGCTTTCTTAACCGCATGGATGTATGCGACACCGATCTTTTATCCTTTGGAAACCGTTGGTGAAACAATACAGTGGATTATCAAACATCTCAATCCGTTATATGCCTATATTCAGCAGTTCCGTACGATTGCGTTAGATGCCGCTTTCCCTGCTTTCGGTTTAATTCTCCATGGTATTCTGGTCAGTGCGATCATGCTGGTATTCGGCGTGTGGCGCTTTATGAAGAATCAGGACAGGTTCATCCTCTATATTTAGTAAGGTGTAATTATGATTGAAAACAAAAATGATGAATATGCGGTCATTGTGGATCATGCGACAATCCGCTTTAATATCGCTTCGGAAAAAATCGATAACCTGAAAGAGTACTTTGTCAAAATGGCAAAACATCAGCTGATGTTTCAGGAATTCCTTGCTCTGGATGATGTTTCCTTCAAAGTGAAAAAAGGAGAATCCTGGGGTATTATCGGTACAAACGGATCCGGAAAATCCACCATGTTAAAAATGGTATGCCGTATTCTTAAACCCTATAAAGGATCTGTTCAGACCTTTGGAACAATTGCCCCGTTAATTGAGCTCGGTGCCGGTTTCAGTGAAGATCTAACCGCAAGAGAGAATATTTTCCTGAATGGTGCGGTATTGGGCTATGATGAAAAATTCATGGAAGCACACTTCCAGGAAATCGTGGATTTTGCGGAATTGCATAACTTTCTGGATATGCCGATCAAGAACTATTCCAGCGGTATGGCAGCAAGACTTGGTTTCTCCATTGCAACAATGGTAAATCCGGATATTCTGATCTGTGATGAAGTATTGGCGGTAGGTGATGTTGCCTTCCAGAAAAAATGTGAAAGAAGAATGGCAGAAATGAGAGCTTCGGGAACAACATTGTTGTTTGTATCGCATTCCATGGAATCTGTCCGTTCTGTTTGTGAAAATGCATTATGGCTGTCTCATGGCAAAGTCATGGCGATGGGCAAGGTAGATGATGTCTCGGAAAAATACATGAAGTATCTTGATGAGGGAAATCGTTAAACAAGAGGAAACTCTTGTTTTTTTTCGTAAGGAATGAAAAAACCGGATTTTTCCGGTTTCATTTCTCTATTCTGTTCCCTCTTCATCGATACTTCGTTTCAATTCTTTTCCACCATGAATAATCATATACAGTGACATGAAAATCATAATGGCAAATATTACACAGCCTGTAAAAATATTCATTTTATGTATGTCATCCGGATACTTGTCTACCATCGGTAAAAAAGCAGTCTGCAGAGAAAGAATACCTAATAAAGCTGCACTGATGGATATCATCTGGTTTCCGGAAAGAAGCGGATTATTGTATTTCCGGTAACGAAAATATCCTTTGACTGCAGAAACAATCAGATACAAGGCAAAGACTGCTGCAATATAAATGGAATGCCCCGGATAACTGACGACATAATTTTTGTTGACGACCATTAAAATCATCAGAAACATACAGATCATCATTGCCATCATGAAATATCCTGCAGCGATATATCTTTTGTATTGTGTAATCAGGGATTCGCTGTTAAAACAGAACTCTCTTAATAGGATAAACCTGGCAAGGGTTAAAGATATATAAAAGAATGCTACAAACGCAAACCAGTCGGATTTATAACGGATTGCACCATAAATGTAATAAATAGAAAAACACAGATTCAATTCCATGGATAAAGCAAGAGATAAACTTTTCTTCTGGATGATCTCCCAGACTTCCAGTTCTTCCTGAAACTGTTTGGAAACGATAAAAAGACGTATCCAGTAGA
>JAFYCG010000118.1 GCA_017539825.1 Solobacterium sp.
ATTTGAGGTCATACGAAGTCATCCGCAAAATACCGATGCAGATATTTCCCAGCGCATTGAAATCATCAATCAGGCAGAACCGGAACTTGTGATCTCCATTCATGCAGCATTAGCCCACAATAAAGATACTTCGGGAATGCATATTTATGTGCAGCTTCCGGATCATAAAAAACATGCCGACAGTGTTAAAATAGCCGAAGCGGTCAAAACAGCATTCACGAAAGATGACTGGACACCGGATGTTTCCTGTCTCTACTATGAACCGTATGAGGACGGAACTTATAAAGTCATCACAAAAGGTGTGGATGAAACGATGGAAGAAGATCTTGATACATGGGGATTGTTGGAAAAATGTAACTATCCGGCTATTGTGGTGGAACAGCTGTATCTGTCAAATCAAAAGGATATTGACAGATGGACGAAAGAAAACGGATATGAACAAATTGCCGATTTATATTTCCATTCCCTGAAATCTTTGTATGATTTGGAATGAACTCTGGTATAATTGAAGTATGAAAAGAACAGTTTTTGCAGGCACATATACAAGCCATAACAGTAAAGGCATCTATCAGTTTTCCTTTGAAGACGGCATTCTGAGTGATCCTTCTTTACTGTGTGAAATTAAAAATCCGAAGTACATCCAGTACCAGGATGGTATCATCACAACTAGCTGTGATTTTGATCAGCGCTCGGGAGTTGCCTTAGTGAATGAGAAAGGAGAAATTATCAGCTCCAAAGCATATGAAAACGGTACATCCTGCTATGTGACACGAAAAGATGATCATATCTATACAGCGAATTATCATGCAGGTACATACAGTGTATTGCGTATTGTTGAAGACAGGCTGAAATTCGAAAATACGGTTGTTGTACAGGATGGCGGAGGATGTCATCAGGTATTGCTGTGGAAGGATTTAATCCTTGTTCCTTCCTTGTTCCTGGATCGTGTTGTCATCTACGATCAGGAAGGCAGCAGAAAGGGAAGCATCCGTTTCAATCAGGGAACAGGACCGCGACATGGCATATTCTCCCATGACAATGAATATCTCTATCTTGTTTCCGAATTATCCAATGAACTCTTTGTGATCAAAACAGGCACATGGGAGATATTGCATTCCATCTCCATTCTGCCGAATGGTGAAAAACATAAGAGAGACAGTGCGGCAATCCGTTTAAGCGATGATGGAAAATATCTCTATATTTCCACCAGAACAATGGATATTATCTCAGTTGTTGAACTGAATGATCAGGTTCCTTCGCTTGTGCAGGTTGTTTCCTGCGGCGGAAAACATCCGAGGGATTTCATCCTGCTGGATGGCTATCTTCTCAGTGCCAACCGTTATTCCAATACCGTTGTTTCCTTTAAGATTAATGAGGATGGATCCATCGGTAAGGTTGTCAGCTCTGTAGAAGTACCCGAAGCTGTATCACTGGCATACAAATAAAAGCGGAAATATCCGCTTTTTTCATTGATCTCCAAACCAGACCCTGACAGGAACATAATGCTTTGTGTTCCTTTTTTTATTCCAAAGCATAATCGCATCATTCAAATCATGGATAAATGGATTACCTCTCTGTTTTGTTTCCGGATCAGGATGCCATGATCCGTCGATATGTCGATAGAATCTTGTTTCGACAGGATCGCTGTCCGGAAAATGCCAGATGACCTGGATGGAACGCGCTTCCCGTTTGAAGCGCTGAATGTAGATTTTCGTCATGCTGTTCCTCCTGTTTTGTATGCAGAAGGAAAAAGAAAGAGTGGAACGGACGGTCTTATCCCTCTGCATATTCCACTCTTCTTCAGTTGTAAAAACAGTATATACTTTTCCTTTCAGAATGTCCAAAGTTTTTAAGAAAAAAACCTGTGACATGCACAGGTTTTGATGGAGCTTACGGGGATCGAACCCGCGACCTCATGATTGCGAACCATGCGCTCTCCCAGCTGAGCTAAAGCCCCATGTTTTGCATGAGTAATTTTAGCACTGCGGGAATGGGATTTCAATGAAATTTACTTTAATTCAAATGTCAATGAGGCTTTATGTTTTTTATAGGAAAGATGCAATATTGCACCATTGAACATCGTCATGGAAGGTACGGTATGACCGACATCTGCCTGATAGACAACAGGAATATCAGGGAATGCTCTTTGGAGTGCTTCTTCGTATGTCATCCCTGTTTCAGAGGATTCAAAAAGAACACGTCCGACCAGGATGGCTCGGGCATTCTCAAACCAGCCTGCAAACTTCATCTGTAAAAGGGTACGGTAGAAAACTTCTGCACTTTGTGAGAAATTATCGAAGTACCAGATGAAACCATCCTCTTTGTATTTTTTCACAAAGGATTTGGTCGCATCAAATCTTGTGCCGATCAGATCTTTTAAAACGTCGATGCATCCGCCGATACACCGGCCTTCAACCTCCAGTTCCTCTACGGTTGCCTGCCATTTGTTCGGGGTATCCAGTATCAGCTCCTCTGCTAAAAACGGTGCTGTTTTCATATATTTCGGGAAACTTTTCTGTGTGATAAGATCACCGGAGATAATCTTCAGATTGTTCTGCAGATATTTCGGCAAAGGACGGATATCATAGCTGCCTGCATTTGCTCCATAGATTGTCGCAACATCGTATTTGACGGTATAAGGATATAATAAACCGGTCGGATCGGAAGCACCCATTAACCATTTCGGATGTTTCTGCATCAGTTTGAAATTTGCGTAGGGGATCATTTCATCCAGAAAGTCTCCGCCTGCTGCACACATGACCATCCTGACAGAATCATCTTCAAACAGTTCATTCAATTCTTTTCCTCTTTGTTCAGGTGTGTTGCTACGTGGATCGTTGATTCTGACAGATTCTGTTTCTTTGATCTGATAGCCTTTTTTGACAAGCGTTTCTATGGATCTGTCATAATCTTCAATCTTTCTGCCGACACCTGCACTCGGTGCACAAATGCCGATTATTTCTTTTTTCTGTATAAATTCCGGATAAATCATAAACAAACTCCTTTGGTTATTATTATACATTGCAGGTTTGGATTTTATGATAAAATTTTGTACATGAAAAAAGTGTTGATTACAGGCGGGTCTGAAGGTTTGGGACTTGCCCTTGCAGAGTGTTATGCAAAAGAGGGATATCATATTATTTTGTGTGCAAGAGACAGACTGAAGCTGGAAGAGGCAAAGCATTTCCTGCAGAATCATCATTTATGCAAAGTCGATACTATATCCATCGATTTAGGTGTAAAAGACGGACCGGAAAACCTGTTTCAAACAGTCGGCAGTGTTGATGTTCTTGTGAATAATGCAGGTATCGGATCCAATGGTGCAAGCTGGAAAACCTCTTTGGATAAGGAGAATGCTTTGGTGGAGATCAATGTAGTTGCGATGATGGATTTATGCAAACTGTATCTCAAGGATATGACAGAAAGAAAAGAAGGGGTGATATTGAATATCTCTTCCACAGGTGCTTTTCAGCCGGGTCCCTATATTGCTGCATATTATGCATCGAAATCGTTTGTTGAAAGCTATACCAGGGCGATTGCCATGGAGGCAAAGGAATATCATGTATCTGTATTCTGTGCATGTCCCGGTCCTCTGGATACGGATTTTTATCATAAACATGATGGAAAGAAGCCGAAAAATGCGATGTCCGTGGAGCATTGTGCAGAATATATCTATTCTCATATGCACAAAAAGGTTCTGATTATTCCCGGTTTTATAAACAGGGTTTTGTATTATCTGCCGAAGGGGTTCAAAATGCGATTTGTTTACCGGATGAAAAAGAAGGCATTGAAGGAGAAGAAAGATGCTGCTGATTGATAAAACATTATTGAAGCTGTCCAAAGGATTGTGGAGATGGATTCTGTTAATTACAGCTGTCAGATTTGTCATTCTTGTCGCAACAACGAATTTTGCGATGGTCATCGGCTCTTTTTTAGGTAATATGTTTTCTTTATCCGTTACCCGTGAAGCGTTACATGATGCAGTTTTGTCTGCATTATATGCTTGCGTTATCATCTTCTGTTTTCAGATCTTGCAGGGAGAACTGGAATACAGATGTTCTGCCAAGGCAAGAACAGAACTCAGAAAAACAATCTTTGGCAAAGTTCTCCGTCTTGATGCAGGATATATAGAAAAGATCGGACCGACTTCTGCAGTCACTTCTTCTGTTGATGCGGTTGAAAGGATACAGGTATATTACAGCGAATATCTGCCAAGCCTCCTGTTTTCCGTTATTGCACCGGTCTTTCTGTTTTTCCGTTTGAAATCCTACTCTTCAATCATTGCGTTATTTCTATGTATTGTTTCACTTAGCCTTTTGCCGTTAAACAATATATTCCGATATCATATCGAAAAGCTCAGAAAGACATACTGGCATTCTTTAGATGATATGACCGGCTATTATCTTGACGGCCTGAAAGGCATGATGACTTTAAAGCTTTTTGACAAAGACAAGGAACATGAAAAAAATCTGTATCATAAAGCTGATGTTTTGAATCAGAATATCAATGCATTTATGAAGGTGAATTTTACTTCTTTTCTTGTGACGGAGTCGATCATTTATCTTTCAATCATTATCAGTGTATATCTGGCTATTCAGGCAGTCATAAACAATATGTTGCCTTTATCATCCGCCTTAACGATATTGTTACTTGGATACAGCTATTTCAGTTCTATCCGGCAGCTGATGAATGCAACCCATAATGCTCTCACTTCAGTTTCCGCTGCCGCTAAAATTGAAGAGATTCTTTCTGTCAATACAAAGAGAAGATATGAACCGGATCTGATGAATCAGGAGGAATATGCGGATGGCATCTATATGAAAGATGTCTCATTTGGATACGAAGGAAGGGATCAGGTTCTTCATCAAGTTAACATAAGCGTGAAAAAAGGACAGACTGTGGCACTGTCCGGATTATCCGGATGCGGCAAATCCACATGTGCCAATCTCATGATGCGTTTCCTGGATCCTGAAACAGGTAATATATACATGGAAGGCAAGCCGTATTATGCAATGCAGCCGGAAGAAATCAGAAAGAAAATCATCATGGTACCGCAAACCGTACATCTTTTTTCCGGAACATTACGGGAAAATCTTTTGATGGGCAAAGAGAATGTTTCCGAAGAAGAACTGGCTGCTGTGTTAAAGGATTGCGATCTCTATGAGTTTACACAATCTCTTGCAGAAGGATTAGATACCAGAATCAGTGATGGGGGAGGCAGGCTGTCAGGCGGGCAGAAACAGAAGATCGGTATTGCCAGAGCATTACTCAGCAAGGCGGAGTATATTGTCTTTGATGAGGCAACTTCTTCCGTTGATCCTGAAAGTGAAAAAGAGATCTGGGATTGTATTCATCGTCTTGCAAGAAGCAGAACCCTGATCATCATTTCCCATCGTCTTTCCACGATTTCCGGTGCAGACAGGATCTATGTACTGGATCATGGCAATGTGATTGAGGAAGGCAATCATCAGGAACTTTTACAGAAGCGTGGTTTCTACTTTGATCTGTTTGAAAACCAGAAGATACTGGAAGAGAAGGTGATTGTATGAAGACTTATCATTACAGTCTGAAGGAAATCATCATCAGGCTTTTGAAAATTGCCAGGGAGATCAAAGGGTATCTTTTCATCAGCACGCTTTCCAGCATCACCGGTAATCTTTCCCATATTGGCTTTATGGGATTCGGTGCATTGTGGATATTGTCAAAAGGTTCAGGTGTTTATGCATTTTTGTGTATCCTTTGCGGTCTTTTGATAGGTATATGCAGGTATCTGGAAGGTGTCTTTTCCCATCTTGGAGCGTATGGAATCCTTGCCAAAATGCGTGTGAATTTATTTACATCGATTGATCGCATTTCTCCTGCTTTCATGATCGAAAGGGATACCGGGGATGTATTGAATATTGCTGTCAACGACATTGAAACTCTGGAATTCTTTTTTGCCCATACAATCGGTCCGATGTTTACGGTAATTCTGTTACCTGTTACTTCAATCATGATTGCGTGGCATTACAATCCGGTTTATGCCCAAATTCTGATCCCTGCATTTCTTCTGATCAGTATCATCATTCCCGCAATTGCTTTGAAAACCGGTAAAAATCCGGGAATCCGCTATAGAAGTGAACTGGGAAAACTGAAAGCCATTATCCTGGAATCGATATTCGGGTTAAAGGATATCCAGATATTTGATGCAATGGATCAAAGAATGAAGCAGATGCTGCATCGGAATTCACTTTCAAACCAGGCTTCTCATATGCTGATTCTGCACAGGCAGACCGTATCTTCATTACCGAATTTCTTTATCTATCTGACCAGAATCCTGCTACTTGCGGCTGCCGGTTTACTTCTGGATCCGGAACCTTCCGGGCTTGTTGTGATATCCTTTATTGTCACAGCTTCTTTTTCTTCAAC
>JAFYCG010000119.1 GCA_017539825.1 Solobacterium sp.
AGCAAAACCTTCAACCTTGCCGGATTGATCGGCAGTTACCATATCGTCTACAATAAATGGCTCAATGACAGGCTGAACAAGGAAAGTTCTCTTTCCCACTACAATTCCATGAATGTTCTTTCCATGCATGCATTAATCGGTGCATACAAAGATGAAGGTTATGAATGGCTGGATCAGCTCAAAGAAGTCCTTTCCGATAATGTCAATTATGCCTATGACTTCATCACAAACAACTTTGAGGAAATTACCCTTTGCAAGCCGGAAGCGACATACATGCTGTATCTGGATTGTAAAGAATACTGCCAGAAGCATAATCTGACAATCCACGATATGCTGATGAAGGCTTATGAGTACGGTGTATTCTGGCAGGATGGCGAACAGTTTGTACAGCCCTATACAATTCGCATGAATCTTGCCCTTCCGCATTCAAGAGTCATTGAAGCACTGGACAGATTAAACAAATACGTCATTGAAAAGTAAAACCAACGGATATAAACCGTTGGTTTTTTTCTCTTCTTCCTAAGAATTCAGATATGATTTGATTTCTTCCAGATGCTCAAGAGCATCTCTTCTGCCCAGATCGTAGATATCAAACAGTGTGTTCAGATCCCCTTCAAAACGATGAATGTTGACAGGCTTGCTCGGTGCAAGCACATAAACCCTTCCCTGTTCTTCTAGCTGATCCAGTCTGTCCAATATCAGGTTGTAATTCGGAACTTCCTCGAGTAGATCCCTCTGTAGTGCCGGATACCTCTTGTATTCAATGTGTGTCAGGTTCAAAGGACGATGCGGGGTCTTGCGGAAATCCTTCGCCCTGGTTCTGACCACCACAACTTTTTTAAAACCTTCGTGAAAAGCCCAGAAATACGGAAGCTTGCAGGATATGCCTCCATCCAGATACCGTTTTCCGTTGATTTCAACAGCTTCTGTCACATAAGGCACACTCGCTGAAGCCTGAATGGCTTTAAAGATCTCATCGGAATCCTTCTTTTCAAAGTACTCTGTTTCCCCTGTTTCAATATTTGTACAGGTAACGACGAGCCTTCTTTTCGGATCAAAAAATCTCTCTTTATCCAATGGTTCAATATCTGACAAGTGCTCAAACAAAAAACTGAATCCGGTAACCCCGTGATCTTTCGCCATCGCCTTGATACCGAAATAATTCTGATCATGACGATAGCCGAGATTGAACGATGCGGATAAACCGATCTGTCCTGACAGATATGTCATTGCCGCCATTGCACCGGCACTGACACCCAGTGTTGTCTGTATGTTGAGATCATTCTCCATGAATGTATCCAGAACACCTTGTGTATATAATCCTCTCCAGGCACCGCCTTCAAGGACCAGACATCCCTCTGTTATATTTTCAGAAGCCCTGCCTCTGTGTATTTCTTTAATTTTCTCAAAATCTTCCATAAAAAACCCCCATAGTATTGTAGTACCTTTCCTATTCAAAACAACAGACAGATCCTTCGATCTGTCTGATTTTATTTATGCATGTTTATAGTAGTTGATGAGACATCCGTCCAGAAGAATCTGTTTTTCTTCTGATGTCAGGAAACCAAGTGATACAGTGACTTCTCTGACATTGTTATCTTTACAGACAAAGGCATGAATCTCTTCGTCTGTTTCCACTGCCTTGCGGATATCCTTGATAAATACCCAGCTGTCTTTGGTAAAGGCATCTTTGTCTTTTGTCATAAACGGAAGAATACCCCAGTTGATACAGTTGGAACGATATCTCTTTGTCGCATATTCTTCGGCAAAGTTTGCACTTGCGCCTAATACCCTCTGGCAGGAAGCTGCCTGTTCTCTTGCCGAACCGTCACCCGGCTTGTTGGCATAGATGGAAGAACCGATATTGGTATGCAGAGGATCTGCTTCAATGCCGTTTTTCTTTAACAGATTATAGACAGACTGCACTTCCTCATCGATATTTCCCTCTTGTAAAGCACGCATCTTCTCTGCAACTTTTTTGGCATTAGCGACATATGAAGGATCTCTTCTTGACAATGTAAACTCTGCCAGACGCAACGGATTGGAACGGAAACTGGAAGTTTCACCGGAAGGAATCAGCTCATCGGTTGTTGTGACAGGATCGTCGATATAGCTGACGATCTGAATCAGAAGATCATCGCTGAGTTCAGGCATTGCCGGCCAGTCTTTGATATTCGGTCCGAAGACAAGCGGATAATCCGGGTCTTCTTTCCCATATCCGTTATATACCCTTTTCTCGTAGATAGATGCATTGAATGCAGGCTTGACTTCCGGATATGTGATATCCAGATCGGAAGCTGCGGTTAATATGCCCTGATGCAAAGCTGTAGCAGCAATACTTCTGGCATCCATCAAGGCAACAGCGGATATCTGTCCTTCGTTTGGTTTGGAGCCTTCCCTGTTCGGGAAATTTCTTGTCGTATGACGGATGGAGAACTCCTTGTTTGCCGGTGTGTCACCTGCACCGAAACACGGTCCGCAGAACGCTTCACGATAAACTGCGCCGCTCTCTAAAAGATTCAATACGACTTCATTCTTCATGAGTTCTACACTGGACGGTTGTGAATCCGGATAAACGGACAGACGGAACTGTTCATTGCCGCAATCCTTTCCTTTCAGGATTTCTGAAGCGATGCAGATATTTTCATAGATGCCTCCGGAACAGCCGGCAATAATTCCCTGATCCACATGGATATTTCCCTGTTCGTCAATTTTACTTAAAAGATCCATTTCCACTTTGCCGTTTAACTGGGAATTGGCCCTTTCCTGTGCTTCTTTCAGATACTTTGCCGGATCCTTTTTCAATTCATTGATCGGTAATGCATAGGAAGGATGCATCGGAAGGGCAATCATGCATTCAATTTCGGACAGGTCAATATCCAGGCATGCATCATAATATGCGCCATCTTCCACCTTCAGT
Source organism: Solobacterium sp. (assembly GCA_017539825.1). Taxonomy (GTDB): domain Bacteria; phylum Bacillota_I; class Bacilli_A; order Erysipelotrichales; family Erysipelotrichaceae; genus Bulleidia. The sequence goes on from JAFYCG010000119.1 coordinate 2,921, forward strand.
TCTGCATAATCCTCTTCTCTTCCGTGAATTGCATAATATTCTTTTGTCTTTTCATCTGTTTCCCAGATGCTTGACCAGCAGGTTGTCTCTGTTGTCATGACATCAATACCATTACGGAAATCCTGAGAAAGAGCATGGATACCCGGACCTGCAAATTCCATCGAACAGTTCTTTACAAATCCGTTTGCGTAAGTTGCCTGTACAATGCTTAAAGCAACATCATGAGGTCCTACACCATTCTTAACATTTCCATGCAGATAAACCAGTACGGTTTTCGGATATGCAAGATCATAGGTTCTTCCGACCAGCTGTTTTGCCAGTTCTCCTCCTCCTTCGCCAACACCCATCGTGCCTAATGCACCATATCTTGTATGGGAATCAGAGCCGAGGATCATCCTTCCGCATCCTGTCATCATTTCACGGTTGTAACTGTGAATGACTGCCATGTTCGGCGGAACATAAATACCGCCGTATTTATGAGCTGCAGACAAGGCAAACTGGTGATCATCCTCATTGATTGTTCCTCCTACTGCACACAATGTATTATGACAGTTGGTCAATACATAAGGCATCGGAAACTTCTGCATGCCGGAAGCCCTTGCTGTCTGAATAATGCCGACATAGGTAATGTCATGTGAAGTCAATGAATCAAATGTAATATGCAGAAGATTCTCATCTGCATGGTTATCATGCGCATCAAGAATCCGGTATGTTAAAGTCTTTTTTCTGTCGTTTTTATGAATATCTGTTGTCTCAGTATATGTGTTATTTGCATATACAACAGGCTTGTTAATCAGTTTCATATCTCCCTTTTCCTTTCAATTACCCACTATTCTATAACAATATCCATCTATTTCACAATATTTTAACTTGACCAAAATGCATGTTGCGATAAAATAGAATGCAAAAAACAGGAGGTATGAACATGATTTATCCTGACGTGTTAAAACTAACGGAAGAAGAAATCACCCTGCTTTGTGAAGAATACAAAGAAAACAACTTCATTGATCCAAAAGTCAGCGAAAAGCTCGGCGTCAAGCGCGGTCTGCGTAATCCCGACGGTACCGGTGTCTTAGCAGGATTAACAAATATTTGTGATGTTATTGGATACAGAAAAGAAAATGACAAGATTATTCCTATTGATGGAAAACTGATCTATCGCGGAATTGATATGGAAACAATTATCGACGAAGCCATCAATGAAGACAGATTCATGTTTGAAGAAGTCACATGGTTATTGTTGTTCGGATCATTGCCGACAAAGGAAAGACTGCAGAAATTCTGCCGAATGATCGAAGAACACCGCCAGCTGCCTGACGGATTTGCGGAAACAATGATCATGTCTGCCCCTTCACCGAACATCATGAACAAGATGGCACGTTCCGTACTCGCCATGTACAGCTATGATGAAAATGCAGAGGACACTTCTCTGGAAAACATTCTGAAACAATCCATCAACCTTGTGGCACAGTTACCGACGATGACGGTCTATTCCTATCAGACACAGCGTCATGCATACAAACACCAGTCATTGTATTTCCATTATCCGGTAAAAGGATTACCCACAGCGGAACACATTCTTTCCACCTACCGTCCGGATCAGATCTATACGCATGAAGAAGCAAAACTTCTCGATCTTTGCCTTGTTGTACATGCGGATCATGGCGGAGGTAACAACAGTACATTCACAGACCGTGTTCTTTCTTCAACCGGAACAGATACATATTCTGCAATTGCATCAGCGATCTGCTCTTTGAAAGGTCCGAAACACGGTGGTGCAAACCTGAAAGTCATGAACCAGCTGGATGAAATGATGTCCAACATCAAAGACATCTATGATGATGAGGAAGTCAAAGACTATCTCAGAAAGATCATGCGCAGAGAAGCCGGTGACGGCAGCGGATTAATCTATGGTATCGGCCATGCTGTATACACCATCTCCGATCCAAGAGCACAGACACTGAAGAAATATTCCAAGAACCTCGCTTATGAAAAAGGCTATCAGGAGGAATATGACCTGTTGTGCCAGATTGAAAAACTCGGACCTGTTATCTTCAAGGAAATTAAAGGCCTGAACAAAAATGTTTGTGCCAATATGGACCTGTTCTCCGGTCTTGTTTACCGTATTCTGGATATCGATGAAGATCTCTTTACACCGATCTTTGCGATTGCCAGAGTTGCCGGATGGTGTGCACACCGCATGGAGGAAGTCGAGTTCTCCAACCGTATCATGCGTCCTGCTTACCGTTATATCGGCTCAGACCAGGAATTCACACATATCGAAGACCGCGAAGACTGATTACAGAAAATATCATCCCGGAGGCGCTTTATTAAGAAGTGCCTTCTTTCTATTTGTCAAAGTGACATATTCAAGTTTGTACTGATGAAGGTTTTAACATGCAAAAGATTCTAACTGCTACATGCATTGTCATGATATGTATTTTTACCCTTACCGGATGCATAAAAAAATCCCTGCCCGGTTTGCCGGATAATGCCATTGCATTTGAAATGGAAACATTTCAGGACAAGAAACATGATGATGCGCTCTTTGGCACCATAGAGTATAACGGGAGAGTTTATATTCCCTATGGCACGATCAATAATCACTACAACCAGAGTCATATTGCATCATGCATAGGCTATATCATACAGGATGAGCAAAGCTCGTCTGTTGTAGATCCGAACAATACAGACAGAAGGATTTACACGCTGTCCAATGACCCGGAGCATAACTTTTTGATGGAATATGATGCTTCGACAAAACTGATGAACCAGCCCGGCTTCTTCAGGGCAATGGATACAAAAGGAAAAAGCATATTCATACCAAATTATATTGACACATTGGAATATGAATTCTGGGAAGAATAAGCTTCCATAAAATAACTGAATCGAAAGAGATGAACAAATCACATTTTTCTTTCGATTTTTATATTTAAAAAAGAACCGGAATAATCCGATTCTTTCCATGATTTTTTTGTCCATCAAAGGAATTCATCCGGTGCAATCATCAGATCCAGTACCTTGAATTCCCCATCGATATACTGGAATGTGAACACCCCGCCGTTAGGCATTGCTTGTCTACCCTCTTTCATGCGGTTTTCAAAGTATTTCATACGGTCAATATGGAAGATGAAACGCAGCATATTCAGATAATATGTACCATGGCTGACAAGCAGTACTGCCTCTCCGTCTTTGGCAATATTGGCAATTTCATAAAGCGTTGTCTCAATTCTTTCTTTCAGCTGTTCAGGAGATTCACCACCGACATCCTCCCAGCTTTCTGTCTCATGTCTCTTCATGATCTCTTTCTGCCAGGAATCTGTCACAATACCGTCAAAATCACCGAAATCCACTTCCTTCAATCCCTTGCACAATTGCGGCTTGATATTATGTGGCTGACAGACAATCTCAGCTGTCTTTCTTGTTCTGCCGCTTGTACTGGTAAATGCATGATCAATCTTTGCATATTTCAATGCATCCCTTGCCATCTCTGCCTGATGAATACCGTTCTGTGTCAATGGTGCATCACAGGATCCCTGCATGCGGTTCCACATATTGAACTGTGTCTCGCCATGTCTTACATAATAGAATGTGACAACCTTCTCTTCTTCAGGCTTGACAAAATCCTCCGGCATGACCGGTAATGAAATCAGCTTGTATAATCCGTCCTCAAACTGAAATACCATGATTCCGCCGTTTGGAATCATGTTTTTATGTTGTGCCTGGCATTCCTCTCTCAGCTTATCTGTATCAACATCCAGCAAGGTTGCCATCAGGAAATCCTCAAACATGCCATGACCCGTCAAAAGCACTCTGTCATTATCTTCACAAAGGTCAACAATTTTCCGCATGGTTTCACGGACTCTGACTTCGATCTTTGCACGCGATTCCCCATCCACGCTTGAGAAATCCTTTGTCTCAAAGCAGTTTCTGATCTCATCCGGATGAGAGGTAAACCTGGTTCCCTCAAATCTGCCGAAATCATATTCATGGAGATTTTCAACCTCCACAGCTTCCAGCTTTCTTCCTTCGAGAATCATGTTTGCGGTATCCATTGCCCTTTCACTAGGAGAAGTAAAAGCTCTGTCAAAATATACATCTTTTAAGGCATCCTTCGCCTTTAATACCTGTTTCTTGCCATTTTCCGTCAATGGAGAATCACAGACACCCTGAATTCTTCCTTTACGGTTAAAAAGCGTCTCCCCGTGCCTGACAAAATAAAATGTGATTTTCATATGTACATACCTCTACATACTATTGTACCAATACTACGCTGTTGATTCAAAGAAAAAGGCAGAATTTCTGCCTTGAATTAATCATGAAAACATTCAGCATACCTTGCCGCAAAAGAAGGTTCTTCCTTTCCGACATAAAGATGTGTAACAGAACCGAATGTCTGAATCCGAAAGGATGCTTTTCCCTCTCTTCTTTCCTCTGTATAAACCGTTGTTACGGAAGAAGGTGCTGCCGCATAACCATGCCATAACGGCATTGGTGAAATGCTCAAAAGATGTGACAACAATACACATTCCAGACCGAAATGGCAGAAGAGAGCTATTGTATCATGATTCCCGTGAACTACATTGTACAGTTTCCCTTCTCTTTCATATCCATGGTCTTTCAAAAGAAGATCAAACTGCTTGCAGATCTTCAGATAGGCTTCCTTCACATGTCCTTCCTGCATGACCGGATGGTCATACCATGCATCATACAGATAGAATTCCGGATACTTTGTCCAGTCCTCGGGAAGCCAGTCCCAGGTCCTGGTTTTTTTATCTGTTTTATCAGGTCTATGAATACGCGGCTCAAACTCCTTCAGCCACTCAAGTACTTCTGCATCCTGATTTCTTTTCTGCAGGGTTAAGGAAGCTGTATCCCTTGCCCTTCCTAACGGAGAAACGTATACAGAATCGATTTTCTCATTCACCAGATAGGAGCTTAACAGTTCAGCTTCTCTCCAGCCCTTTTCCGTAAGAGTATCATGAATATAATCCGGCTCTCCATGACGGATGATCAGAAGCCGCATATTACTGCATATCCTTTAAGAAAGCAACATAGCAGCGATATCCTTCATAGATATCGGCTTTGGAGACTACTTCAAACGGTGCATGCATGTTCTGCACGCAGATACCGGCATCAATGACATCCAT
>JAFYCG010000120.1 GCA_017539825.1 Solobacterium sp.
GACGGTTTCTTCCCTGTATTCTTCTTTGATTCGCATATAATTTCTTCTTTCGCTTCCGATTTATAGTATAATATTTCCCATGGGAAGAATTCAACAGTTAGATGCACAGACGGCAAATATGATTGCCGCAGGAGAAGTTGTCGAAAGACCGATGGGTGTTGTCAAGGAGCTTGTGGAAAATGCCATTGATGCCGGTTCTACAAGGATCAACATTTCCATTGAGGAAGGCGGGATCAAAAAGATCACCATTCAGGACAATGGTTCCGGAATGGACAGCACGGATGCGGAAATGGCTTTCAGAAGACATGCAACCTCCAAAATCAGAAATCAGAATGATCTCTGGTCCATTCACACCCTGGGTTTTCGCGGGGAGGCATTGCCGTCCATTGCCTCGGTTTCCAAGACAACCATGGTTACTTCGGATGGAAATGATGCAACAAAAATCGTGATTGAATATGGCAAAACCGTCTCTGTTAGTGCCTATCCATGCAATCAGGGAACACAGATTACCGTGGAGGGGCTGTTTTATCAGACACCTGCACGTTTGAAGCATATGCGTTCAGCATCCTATGAAGCATCTTTGATTCAGGATGTTATTGCCCGTTTCGCTTTGTCTCATCCGGAGATTTCCTTTCATTTTTACAATGAAGACAGGGAATCCTTCATGACGACCGGACAGGGAGATTTACTGGAAGTCCTGTATCAGGTATACGGAAGAGGTGCATATGAAAATGCTTTGGAAGCAGATTTCAGCGATTTTGATTATACGATCACAGGATATCTGATCAAGCCGGAAATCAACCGTGCCACACGTAATGCTATGCATGTATTTCTCAACGGCAGAATGGTCCGCACTTATAAGATATACAAGGCAATCCAGGATGGATATGAAGGCTATCTTGCCAAGGGAAGATATCCCATGTGTGTATTAAAGATCGAAATGGACCCGCATATTCTGGATGTAAATGTTCATCCATCCAAATGGGAAGTCCGCCTTTCCAAGGAAGCGCAGCTGGAATATCTGATCCGTGACAATATTCAGAAGATACTGCAATCTCATCTTCTTGCACCGCAGGCAAAGGCTGAAGAGGCAAAGATACAGTATTATGAGCCGTTATCGTTTGATACGGATGATCTGCAACCGGAAAAACCTGAACCGGTGAAAGAAGAAATAACACAACAGGAAGAAAAGAAAGTACAGCCTGATACGGTCAAAGAGGAGATCCGGAAAGAAGCAGAAGAGGATAATGCCCTGTTAAGAAAACTTGCTTCCGAAGTCAAAGAGGAACCGCAGAAGATCGAAAAGAAACCCGATATGCCGAAGATGCGTGTCATCGGACAGCTGCATCAGAAATACATCCTCTGTGAAACAGAGCAGGGTTTGGCAATTGTTAACCAGCGTACAGCGATGGAAAGAATCAATTATGAGGAATATCTGAAGAAGATGAAGAATCCTCCTGTCATGATGGATCTTCTTGTACCTGTTACATTGCATGTCAGCGATGATATTGTCCAAAGAGCCGAAGAAATCAATATGGCTTTATCCGGCATTCATATTTCTTTTGAGCCTTTCGGAAAAGATACATTCCTGGTCAGAAGCCTTCCTTCGTGGATGAAGGATATGGACCATGAAAAATTCCTGCAGGATGTACTGGATCTTTATAAGAGTGAAATGCTGACGGATATTGTCAGAATGCAATACGGATCGATTGCAGGACTGGCATCAAAGAATGCGGTTGGCAAAGTGCAGTCTTTGACAATGGAAGAAATGAATACGATTGTTGAAAGGCTGTCGGCATGTGAAAATCCATATTACGGAAATAACGGTGTGCCTGTATTTATGATCCTGGATGAAAAGGAACTGACAAAGGGGCTGTCGAGATGAAAAAGGTAATTGTGATTGCCGGACCGACCGCCTCCGGAAAAACATCCTTTTCCATTCGTCTTGCCCGTCTTCTGCATACGGAGATTATCAGCGGTGATTCCATCCAGGTATACAAAGGGATGGATATCGGCTCCGGCAAGGTAAAAGAAGAGGAAAAGGAAGGAATCAGGCATCATCTGATTGATATTCTTTCTCCTAAAGAGAGCTATACAGTTGCTGATTTTCAGAAACAGGCCAGAAGGCTGATTGATTCACATGATGAACCGATGATTATATGCGGGGGCACGGGATTATATCTGAAATCCTGTCTTTACGATTATGCTTTTGAAGAGGAACAGGAAGAAGGCGGAATCGATCCTGCACTGGAAGATAAAAGCCCTCAGGAATTATATGAGATGCTGAAAGAAGCGGATCCGCTTCAGGCACAGAAAATTCATCCGCATAATGTTCGCAGGGTATTACGGAGCCTGACGATTTATCAGAGAACCGGGAAAAGACAAAGTGATATCGAAAGTGAACAGAAACATGAAATGATCTATGATGCTTTTATTGCCGGTTGTACAATGCCCAGGGATGTTCTGTATGAAAGGATCAACCGGAGAGTAGAACAGATGCTTGCGGAAGGACTGGAACAGGAAGTCCGAAAATTGCTGGAAGAAGGCGTAACGTTTACAGATCCGGCAATGAAAGGAATCGGCTACAAGGAATGGAGAGGGTATTTTGCGGGTGATATGAGCCTTGCAGAAGTCAAAGAAGAAATTCAGAAACATTCCCGCCAGTTTGCCAAAAGACAATACACATGGCTGTACCATCAGATGCCTGTGCATTGGTTTGATGCAAGAAATGAACAGGAAAAAATGCTGGAAGAAATTCTGGATTGGAGCAGAAAATGATATTGAAAGAAATCAAGAGAAGCTTAATGCGTTATTACCTTCTGACAGGAATCATCTATGCCTGTATTATCGGTCTGTATTTCTGTACAATTCCGATTGTCAGGGGAAACGGATTATCCCTGTATGAAATTCTGATTGTTTTTCTGATCTCGTTTGTGTTGTGTACCGTGGTATTTTTTGTGAAAGCATCCCGGAAATATGCTGGTGTCAGAAACAGGGTGAAGTATCTGCAGAAAGCCGGTTCATCCATTGACAGCCAGCAGTTTACAAGAATATCCGATGAACTTTCTCTTGGGCAGGATTGGCTGGTGTATCATCATGACAGGGATTACCGCTTTTGGCATCGCAATCTGATCGGCAGTATTCAGGAATCGGAAAATGATCATCCTGAAGTTGCAAAAGGAATTCTTGAAATTTATTCAGAGAATGCTCTAGCACCGGAAGCAATCATCTTCACCAAAAACGACAAACTGATGAAATTGCTGGAAGAATGGATGAGTAATTAATTTGACTTTATTGAAAAACAATTTAATATAATTATAGGGCGAAAGCCCGGAAAGGAAGGTATTGTTCATGAGTGAATTCAACAACAATCAATATGTTTATACCGGTGAGGCAGAGTCGCTTCGCGGATATATTTCCAAAGTGTTCGTCAACATGTCCATCGGTCTGTTTATTACCGCAGCAGTCGCATTTCTCGGTTATCTGTCTGTTTACAGCGGCGGTCTGATGTACCAGATTCTCGCTTCATTCCCGCAGGCTGTATTCATCTTTGTGATTGCCGAACTCGGTATCGCATTAGCGATGGGAATGGGACTGACAAAATTCAGTACAACAACATGCAGAATCCTGTTCTTCGTATATAGCGCATTAACAGGCCTGACATTCAGTTCCCTGTTCCTCGTCTACACAGGTGCAACAATCTTCGGTGCATTTGCGTTTACATCTGTCATGTTTATCTGCTGTGCAATTATCGGTCACACAACAAACGTGGATCTGACTAAATTCAGCGGACTGTTATTCGGTGCTTTGATCGCATTGGTTGTCTCAACAATCATTTCCATGTTTATCCCGGTATTGCGTGAATCCTTGTTCCTGACATACATCGGAATCATCCTGTTCTTAGTGCTGACAGCGTTTGACATGCAGAGAATCAAGTCTTACTACTACAATGTCGGTGCAGGCACAATCAAGGAAAATCTGGCAATCTACGGTGCATTCCAGCTGTATCTCGATTTCATCAATCTCTTCCTGAAAGTCTTAAGAATTCTGGGAAGCAGATCCAGCAGAAACTAAACCAAAAAGCAGGTTCAATCCTGCTTTTCTTATCAGGGGAGAAAAACATGAGCAGATTTAAAGAAATTGAATACCAGTGTCCGTATTGCGGAAAACAGTTTACTATCAATGCCTATGAAAGCGTCAATGCACAAGAGGATCCGGATTTGCGGGATTTGTGTCTCAGCGGGGATATATTCCGCCATTCCTGCCCGCATTGCCATACAGATTTCATGATCCAGTATCCGCTGGTATACATGGATCCAATACACAAATTTGTGATCTGGCTGAATCAGAATGAAGCAGGCAGGGATATGCATGCATTTTCCATGCCGTTGGTAAAACAGGGCTATACGCTGAGAAGATGTGCAACGCTGAAGGAATTCACGGAAAAGATACAGATCCTTGAAGACGGTGTCAGTGATATCGCTGTTGAACTGGCAAAATATGACAGTTTCATTGAATTCATTGATAACCATAAGGGAAAGCCGGAAGATGTCACTTCCGTCGAATACCTGAGTACCAATGACGGTGTCATGAAGATCAATATCCGTACAGATGATAAAGGCATGGCTTTTCTGATTCCGATGGCAATGCTGGAAGAGGAGATCCGGGCAGAGCATGAGATCTTTGAAGTGCATGATGAAGATTTCCCGCTGGTAAACAGTGACTGGATTATTTCGCTGTTCA
>JAFYCG010000121.1 GCA_017539825.1 Solobacterium sp.
TATCTGTAATACAGCATTGATCGCTGCTATCACAATCGCTGTTAAGCCGGGAGAAACAGACCGTAAGAGTTTGAAGATGCCTGTTATATTCTTTTTTACAGCTGCTATCATCTATGCAATTAATGCGTATTTCTTCGGACGATTCCCAAGGGTAACCGGATTTATCATGCTGGCAATGTTTATTCTGTATATGCTGCTGACAGTCAAACAGATGATGGGAAAGAAAGTCGTGGGAGTCACAGAGGAAGAACCGGAAAAATCATTAACAGCGAATCTGATCGCTTTGGTAGCAGGTGCAGGTTTAATTGCAGTCGGTGCGGATTTACTGGTTGATAATGGTACATTGATTGCCCAGGGACTGGGTGTTCCTGAATCCGTTATTGCATTGACATTTGTGGCATTAGGCACATCTTTACCGGAACTGGTAACAGCGATTACTTCTCTGTTAAAAGGACATGGCTCGTTGTCATTGGGAAATGTCATCGGTGCAAACTTATTTAACCTGGTTCTTGTTTCCGGCGTATCGGTTACATTGGCACCATTCCCCATTCCGCAGAATTCCATTCTGTTTGGAAAGAATGCTTCCCTGGTGATGGATATTCCGGTTATGTTCCTGGTTATGCTGATACTGACAGTTCCGGCTCTTGCGAAAGGGAAATTGTCAAGATGGCAGGGAATACTGTTACTTTGTATTTATGCCGCATTCTGCATTATCCAGTTTACAATGTAAAAGACAAACAAAGGTATGATTCGATTGGAATCATACCTTTTCTTCCGGCTGAATAATCCGTTTTAACGTATCTACATATGCATCTGCATGGTTGAGTGAAAATTCACCATGATACATATCAGGCAGTTTATGGATCACACTGCCTTTTAATTTATTGTGAATTGCTTCAGCGGATTGTCTGATCTCTTTGTTTTCCTTTTCTCCAAAGAAGATATGTACCTTCGCTGTACAGCTGCTCAGAGAATCTTTTAGGAAATAGGCAGTATTTTCTTCCATGAAACGGATCATATCCTGTTTTCTGATCTGACATGTGTCACGATAGTAATCTTCAAACAAATCTTCTTTGATCCGGAGAGATTTAAACTGCATCTTTGCAAACTGCCTGTTTTTAATCAATCCGTAACTTGCATTAAAGGACGGTCCGATCAATGCGTGTGTCAGTTTTGAAGGTATGACAGCAGCACTTTCAACAATGGCATATTCGCAGATATCCTTTTCCATGGACAGGATTTCCAGAAGAATCTGTGCGCCGAGAGACAATCCTCCGATCAGAAAAACCTTACCGTTTAAATGTTCATTGATAAAAGAAATGATTTCTTTGGCATTGTCTGCAATGGAGGTAAAAGGGGCATCACTGCCTGCATGACCGTCGAGGACCGGAATGATCACATGATATTCCGATTGCAGAAGTTCTGCTTCTTCACGATAATTCCACCAGGACAGACCACCGCCGTGTAAAAAGATGCATGTTTTTTGATGGTTTGTACCATATTCTTTATATTCCATAAAACTCCCTCAGCTATTGTTTATTCAGCTGTCCGCTTTCTTGTTTTTCGATCTGTTCGGTAAGATGTATGTTTTTATTGTTCCATAAAGGGATGGGTTCACCACACAAAGATTTGGAAAATATCAGCATTCTGTATTTCAAGCAGGCAGGATCGTCTTTGTTTATATACTTTTCACAAGTATATCCGTTTGACTGATAAAAGGCTATCGCAACATCATTGTCAAATTCATCTGTATAAAGACGTGCATACTTATAACCTTTTTTTTCGGCAAGCTTTTCAAATATCTTTATCGCTTCTGTACCAAGGTGTCTTCTACGGAAGTTTTCCCTGATGCCAAACCATCCAAGCCAAGCGCTTTCTGCATCACACGGATAAGCATAAAGACCGATGACTCCCACACAGTCTTCTTCATACAACAGATAATAATCATAGTCTTGTGTACCTGCTATGGCTTCTTCATAGTTGACTCTTCCGCTTTCATTCGGAAAAATCTCCTCCTGTATCTGAATGGTAAATTCGAGATTTTCTTTCGTTACCTTAATTGTTTTCAGCATTTTTACCTCCTGTATACAGAATATTTTTCATATATTTCGAAAGAATTGCACATGCCAGCCGGTCATGTTTGCCTTTGAACATATGCTCACCGCCTTCAATTTCATGATATTCACAATTTGCATAAAGATGTTGGGCTTTTCGTGCATAGCGGATATCGACGATTTTGTCATTTGTTCCATGCAAATATAATACCGGTCCGTCATATCCTTTAATGAGTTCAAAAGCATCCTCGTGAAGCACAGTCCGGGCATAATTTCCACCGAGTCTGATCGGGAACCTCCCCAGAATATCAGGAATGTTATGGGGATCAAAATGATAAAACATCATTTTTCCTTTTCTTGCATCATCGGGAATACACAAGGCAGGATACAGCAATACCAGACATTTGATCATGCTTCCGCATTCCTTTGCGGCCATGGCACTGACCAGACCGCCCTGACTGCAACCCAGAAGGGAAATGCTTTCAGGCATAAAACGGTCTTTTACATCATTGATGACAGCCATCAGATCTTCCTTCTCACTCATGATTGTCATGTCCTCTGTATTCCCGTCACTTTTGCTGAATAAGCCTCCTCCGCAGAAGTCAAAGGTAATTGCAACAAATCCCATATCCGAGAATAACCTTGCATACTTATGACACATGTTTTCATTTGCCAGAAAACCGTGGCTCAATATGATGACATGACGGGAATGAAATTTATTTTTCCAAAGATGTCCGCGTATTGTCAATCCATTCCGTTGAAATTCTATTCTTGTCTTCATAAAACATTCCTTTCGAATGTATTGGAACTTCCGGGATAATTCTAACAAAACATTCATGCATAAGAAAAGGGCATGTAGCCCTTTTCGTTATTTTTCATAAAATTCAAGACCGCCTTTATGCAGTATTCTGACACCGATGAACAATAAAATCATACCGATGTTGTTGATAATTTCACCAATCCAGTTCATGAGCGGATTGGCGAAGTCTTTTGAAGAAAGATATCCCATTCCCAGCATGCATATAAATGAGAGGATAAACAGCAGTGCTGCTTTTTTCTCCTTCATTTTTGAACTGATCCAGGCCAGTCCCATCCACATACAGAATGTTCCGAAAATTGTGAAGATCACAAAGATCAGGCTGGAGGTATATACCGGAGGGACAACCGCAAATGCTTTGTTCTGTTTGAAAAACAGAAAACCGATGATGCCCAGTGCCCCTAAGACAAAGCCGGTTGACTGCATAGGGAAGAAGGCATTGTTCAGTGCAACAAAATCACAGATATTCAATGCATATAACAATTTCCATGTTGCTTTGAATAAACCTGCCGTAAAGATCAGAATGACACCTGCAGAAAACAGGGCAAATGCACCTTTGGACATTGCATGATATAAATCATGCAATAAAGTCATAGAGGCAATCAGAAACAGTATGACAGGGATGTAGTCGGCTATAGCCATTGGTAAAGTCATTGACGGTCCTCTTTTTTGGCAAGATGATAAACCGGGATAAACGGCAGAATGATCGGTGTCGTATCACAATAGTGATTGAATGCAGGATCATTGCCATATCTCTTATACTGTCTTTTTTCAAGACGCAATGCACCGTCAAACATGATGATGCAGATGGCAATAAGAGAAATGATTGCCAACAGCCACTGACCGATGCCATGGTATGTTGATAAGCCGCCGATGAATACACCAAGCCACATCAGCAGTTCGCCGAAATAGTTCGGACAACGGCACAATTGAAACAGTCCTTTCGTTGCTACAGCACCGGGATTTGTTTTCTTCTGGTCACTTTTCTGTTTGTCTGCAAGGCCTTCAATGATTGCACCGCAAAAGGATATAATTGCTCCGATTAACGGAATGACGGTATCAACAGAACTGTTGTATAAACGGTAGAAGACAGGGGATACCTGCATGGTATAGAGGATACCCATAAAGATCCACATGAACACCATGACAAAGACAGGAACCGTACTGTCGGATACACCTTTCATAGCCTCATGATAGGATTTGGAGGTTCTCTCCCTGGTATACAGGAATCCGGCAAGCCGTAATCCGTAGAAAATGAGAACAAGAATCTGGAAGATATTGATCCAGGATAATTTCGAAAAGAAGATGATAGCGATTGCCAATCCGCCAGCTGCAATACCGAGTCCATATCCGATGGACATAAACCAGACGAATTTTTTAAATCCGATAGAACAAGCGGCAAGGCAGAACAGGAAGACAATTCCGAGTAATTTCCAGCCCATTATGCATCAATCCTTCCGTTTTCTTCAATATACTTTTTAAATGAAAGTTTTCCGTACTTGATCTCAGCTACCATGGATTCACTGAGTGTCCATTGAGAGAAACGGATCAGGCCTTCTTTGCCTGTCCTTTTTACTTTCTGCACAAATGCAAGAACGTCAAACAGCCATACCGGTGCATAAGAGATATTCGGTGTCTTGTTGTTGACCGCAAACATCATGTTGGCAATTTCTGCATAAGTGTACTCTTCTGTTCCGCCGATATCATAAGTCTTGTTGTCATCACACATATGCTGAACGATAAAGTCGGCAAGATCGGATGTATCAATGACATTACAGGAGACAGGTGTTTTTCCGAGCAGGGTAACTTTGCCTTTGGCAATCATCGGCTTGAAAACCTTGACGATATCATAGAAGTAGCCCGTCGGCCTGTAAATCGTATACTGTAATCCGCTTTGTTTCAGTTTTCTTTCGAGCATAGCCTTTGCATCCAGCATCGGAATTTTCTTTGCCCTTGGATCATCTGCTTTTAAGACAGAAACATACGCAAAGTTCTTGATGCCTGACTGAATAGCTTCATTCAGAAGGTTCAGGTTTCCCTGGTAATCAATATCATAGTTTGTGACATTGACACCGCCTCTGGTAAGCCCTACGGTTGTAACAACGGTTTCATAACCTTTGCATAAGCCTTTTAACTGTTCCGGCTTTGTGACATCGACTACTTTCTTTTCGTATTTTCCCTCAATCTCATCGATGTCTCTGATGACCATGTCAATAGCCAGTACTTCATGTCCTTCACGGACCAGTGTTTTCAAAATGTCGGTGCCCAGTTTTCCGAATGCACCTGCTAATACAACTTTCATATTAAACTCCTTTCTCCATAGGCATCACATACTGCTGAAAGAATGTGACGGCTTTTTCCTTTCCTAATACTTTGTTTAATGTTTGTGAAGCCGGATTACCTTCCGTAATCATGCGATTGCGGAAGAGCAGCAATCCGTTTCTGTTTTCTTCTTTGTTTGTCTGATGGGCATCGGATACGGCTGCAAAATATGCCTTCAGTGAATCCATGATCATATCTGTAAGATCATTTTCACTTCCTTTGATCAATGAATACGGTGTACGTTCCCTGATGTACCAGGCAGGTTTTTCCGCATAGTCCGGAAGATCTTTGTGCTTTTGATACACTTCTTCCAGTCTGGCCTGTCTTTCTTTTGTTCCGGTGCAATCATAATACTCAACAAAGACGGTTTTCTTCTTTTTCATCTGCATCGCATCAACCAGCAAGAAGGGGATGTTCTTTCCTTCATAAGGCATGCATACAATCGTCAGCAGTTCCATGCCGACTTTCGTTCCGGTATGCATAAACAGAATCTGTCCGTAGTTTTCCAGATAAAATCTTTCAAGGTCAAACTTCATAAACGGGATCAGCTTTGGATATTTCATGGATGCATATTCATGCATGGTTAATGGTGTGCCACCTGCCTGTCTGATGAGGGCAGAAGCATCA
>JAFYCG010000122.1 GCA_017539825.1 Solobacterium sp.
CATGCTTTTGGCTTCCTTTGCATTCTTAGGCTGGGCAAGGATCAGATTAGGCAATGGTGAAAGAATACCGATATCAAATACGCCATGGTGCGTTTCCCCGTCGGCACCTACAAGACCGGCTCTGTCGATACCGATGACAACAGGCAGATCCATACGGCAGATATCGTGATTGATCTGATCATATGCTCTTTGCAGGAAGGAGCTGTACATTTCCAGATACGGTCTTTTTCCCGAAATGGCAAGTCCTGCCGCAAAGGTTGTCGCATGTTCTTCGGCGATGCCGCAATCGAAACTGCGTTTCGGAAATCTGGCAAAGAAGTTCTGCAATGAGCTTCCGTAGATCATTGCCGGTGTTAATACGACAATATCCTTGTTTGTTTCCGCCATTTCGGTTACCGTGTCACTCATCAGCTGGCTCCATGATTTAAAACCGGTGGGAACATCGGACAGCTGTTTGCCTGTATCGATCATAAATGGTCCGACGCCATGCCAGCTTCCTTCATGATCTGTTTCACAAGGCAGATATCCCTTTCCCTTTTTGGTTAAAACATGAATGACAATCGGTCCTTCGTGGTCTTTTGCCACTTCAAGTACCTGAATCAGATCTCTGATACTATGGCCGTTAACCGGACCGAGATAATCAAGATTAAATTCTTCAAATATGCCACCGTCAATCACAGCTTCCTTCAAAGTATCTTTAAATGCTTTTAAGTTGGAATATACCGCTTCACCTAAAGAATTGCTGCGCAGGCTTCTTTTTAATCCGGATTTGAGGTTATTGTAGCCTTTCGAGGAACGCAAACGCGAAAAGCCGGAATTCAAAGCACCGACATTTTTGGATATGGACATGTTGTTATCATTAAAAATAATGATGATGTTTTTCTTTTCGGATCCGATTTCATTTAATGCTTCCAGTGCCATTCCGCTGGATAAAGCACCGTCACCGATAACAGGCACAATGGCATAATCCTTGTGATCCAGATCTCTGGCAACTGCCATTCCCAATGCAGCACTTAAGGAAGTGGAGCTGTGTCCTGCTTCCCATACATCATGTACGCTCTCACACCTTTTCTCAAAACCGCTCAGTCCGTTGTATTTGCGCAGAGTTTTAAATCCTTTCGCTCTGCCGGTGAGAATCTTATGTGTATAGCACTGATGGCCGACATCAAAGAATACTTTATCATATGGTGAATTGAAAACATAATGCAGGGCTATTGTCAGTTCGACAACACCCAGGTTACTGGCAAGATGTCCGCCTGTTTTGGAAATGTTCTGAATCAGAAACTGGCGTATGTCATAAGCCAGATCATTCAGCTCATTCAAATTCAATGATTTTAGAAATTCCGGGTTTTGAATCTCTTCAAGATACATAAACACTCTCCTATTTTTTACGTGTTTGAATCCGGTCAATTAAACCAATCATTTCATCTGACTGGAAATGATCCAGATTTCTGATCAATTCTCTCCCCTTTTCATACAGTGTATTCATGATGCGTTCAGCTTCATTCTCCCCTAATAAGCTGACGCTGGTTACCTTATCATTACGAATATCGGAATTGCTCTTTCCGAATTCCTCCGGACTCAGGCGGATATCCAGAATATCATCCTGAATCTGGAATGCCAGTCCGAGAATATTACCGATTTCATGCCATTTTTCAACATCCTCATCGCGGGATGCAAGAACAGCAGCAATCATTAGCGGAGCACTTAAGAGACACCCCGTTTTCAGATGATGGATTTTCTGCAGGGCTTCCCAGTTGGTAATACCCTGAATCTCGTTGATATCAAGATCCTGTCCCAGAACCATGCCGTTCGGACCTGCCATTTCAGCAAGGATCTTTGCGGCTTTGACAACCTGTAAAGGTTCTGCATCGGAAGACAAAGCTGTTTCAAATGCATACGTCAGCAAGCCGTCTCCTGCCAGAATGGCTGTAGCTTCATCAAACTGTTTATGACAGGTCGGTCTTCCTCTTCTCAGGTCATCGTTGTCCATTGCCGGCAGATCATCATGTA
>JAFYCG010000123.1 GCA_017539825.1 Solobacterium sp.
CCTCTATCTCTTTTTCCCAGTCCACGTCGTATTTTCGATACTCTCTGTTTATCATCCTCTGCCTCCTGCATATATAGGATAGAGGATTTCAGGCTCATTTCATAGGCGGGTCTACTTTACCGCTTACAAAAAAATAAGCATCTTTTGATGCTTATTCTTTTTCTCCGATCCATTCCAGTCTGTATTCGCCCGTACATTCCAGAATGCTTCCTTCACTGATGTCGATTGCTTCTTCTGATTCATAATAATCCCTGACTCTTCCAAGTGAATCACGGACATGCAATCCTGCATCGTTGATTGCCTTGACACGATATCTTCCCGGGCGAAGAAGTTTCGGAATATCGTAGACACCCGGTGTGATGGTGAATTCGTTGTCGTTGGAAATATAAATCAGATGCTGCTGTTTGTTGTTTTTAGCGGCATTACACTTCTGATAGAATCTTTCTCTTAAGAAGAACAGGTCTGCATGAGAAACACGATAGGTATATGCATATTTCGGTGTAACAACGGAAATACGGTCATTGTTGTCCATATTTCTTTTGATATAGCCTAATCTATGACAGTTGATAAAGTGGTCCGACATAAAATATAAAGCAACTTCTGTTTCATATAATTTGCCTTCCACTTTCTGGGCATCTTTTCTCTCCAGTGTATCCGGAATATCGTTTATGGTCTTTTTGCTGACTTCGGCAATGTGAGCCGGTGCTACAGTTTCCGGAATACTGTCTTTTTTGACAGTGATGGAAGCTTTCAGCTCATTCATGCAATGTTCACCATCGTGCAGAAGAATAGAAGGTTCAGGATAAAATCTTGCAAGTTCTTCTTCGGGAGAATGGTCTTCCAGCCATGCATCCATAATCATGTCCGTCAGATTGGGTTGTGCAGTAACAAGTTTCTGAAAGAGGTCATATTTTACTTCAAGACCATAGTTTCTGATGATGCTCTTGCAGTTTTTACAGATATGATGTCCATCGGCAAGTTTTTCATGCCCGCCAAACAGGCCTTTGCTTTCGCTCAGGCAAAAATCACATATTTTTTTGGCCATAAAGAACCTCCTTTTCGTGCATATTTTATTATAACTTACATCGACTGAAAAGCAAAGAATCGCAAACCAATCTTTCCTTTATGATTTCTTAAAGATGATATTTATTTTCAACAGAATGAAGAAACAGTGAAGTTTATTTGATAAAGCACTTCTCTTTTCTTTTGCATGGATCAATATATAATGATGCTTATACAGAGGTGTTTTATGGATATCATGGAAATCATTAAACAACGTCACAGCGTGAGACAATACCTTGATAAAACAATTGATCTTCCGATTCGGGAAGCTTTAGATGCTTGCGTGGAAGAATGCAACAGGGAAGGGGATCTGCATATACAGGTGTTATATGATGAGCCGGAATGCTTTCAGTCAAGACTGGCACATTACGGAAGCTTCCGCAATGTGAATCATTATATTTCTCTGGTAGGCAAAAAGAGTCCGGACCTTGCGGAACGTTGCGGGTATTACGGAGAGAAGATTGTATTAAAAGCACAGGAACTGGGTCTGAATACATGCTGGGTAGCTTTGACACATGGTAAAAGCAAAGCTGTCATTGCACCGGGTGAAAAGGAAGTCATCATTATATCTCTCGGTTATGGCGAGAACCAGGGGAAGGAGCATAAAAGCAAATCTCTGAAAGAAGTCAGTGATATTGATGCACTTGTCCCGGACTGGTATTTCAAAGGTATACAGGCTGCACTGCTGGCACCGACTGCAGTCAATCAGCAGAAATTCCGTTTCACACGTGAGGGAAATACGGTGCATGCTCAGACTGCAGGTTTAGGGACAAACCTGAAAGTGGATCTCGGTATTGTGAAATGTCATTTTGAATTAGGAGCAGGCAAAGAGAATTTCAACTGGGGATAAGAAAAAGGCTGAAATACCTTAATCCTAAGGACACAGAAATGTGTCTTTTTTCTTTTGGTAAGCGTTTTCAAAATAGGGGTTGACACGCTAAAATGTCGGTGCTATATTAGTTATGCAAGGTAGTTAAGTAACAACATTACCTAACAGGAGGAGAGAAAATGAAAAAGTTGTTAAAAGTCGCTTGTGCATTAGGCATGACATTATCACTTGCTGCTTGTGGAGCAAATAATTCTACAGCCGCAAACACAACATCTGCTACAGAAACAACAGAAGGTGAAGCAGGACATTTCGTAGGTTTCTCAGCTATGACAATGGGTGATGCATGGATGGTTCAGACCGGAGATCAGATCAAAAAAGTATGTGATGAAAACGGCTGGAAGTTTGAAATGCAGGGTGCTGAAGGTGTAGCTGCTACACAGGTTTCCCAGATTGAAAACATGGTTACCATGGGTTGTGACATTATTCTGATTACACCGCTGGATATTGATGCTTTACATGATGTAATGAAAGATGCAAACGACAAAGGTGTTACCTGCGTCTATATCGGCGACCCGTTCGAAGGTGAAGAACCATTCTCCATTTGTGTAAATGTTGATCAGAGAGACTATGGTTCACAAGCTGCCAAAGCTGCCGCTGACTGGATTGAAGCTACATATCCTGATGCTGCTGACGGATCCATCGAAGTTGCTATTTTCCAGAATTCACAGGTTGAAGCATTTGTGTTAAGAGCTGATGGCATGCATGATATTGAAAAGTTTACTTCCAAGGCAAAAGTTGTTGAAACATATGACCTTGTCGGACAGGCAAACATGAATGCAATGTGTCAGGAATACACAGATGAATTGCTGATGAAGCATCCTGATGTTAAGGTTATCATTTCCCACAGCTCTGATTTCGGTAACGCTATCGACGAAGTTATTATGCGTACAGGAACAGTTGATCCAACCACAATGGGTATCTTCGCTGATGACTGGCTCGAAGCAGCAGCTGATGCGATCAAGTCTTCTACAGAAGGAAAGAGTGCATTCCGTGCATTCATTGACTCTGGTGAATCTTCCAAGGCATTGCTTGATGCAGGACTTGGCTTAGTACAGCCGGATGAAAACTGTCAGGTTATGATGGAACTGCATACCTTCACAGCCGAAAACATTGATGGTGCATACGCATTGCATGAATAATTAAAAAATAATGACTAACCCCGGGTGTGACAGCTGCTTCGCATCTAACATATCCCGGGGTTTTCTTTAAGAAAAAAGGAGAAAAAAATGGGTGTCATTTTAAAACTAGATCATATCACAAAACTATATCCGGGTGTCAGGGCATTAAATGATGTCTCGTTCTCCATTGAAGAGGGAGAAGTGCATGCGATTATGGGTGAAAACGGTGCCGGAAAATCAACGATGATCAAATCCATCGGCGGAGCAATTTCACCAACATCCGGAACAATTACAATCGGTGATAAAACATTTTCCTCTTTGACTCCTGCAACATCCGCTGAAAACGGCATCGGTGTTATTTATCAGGAGTTCAACCTGGTTCCTTCACTTTCTGTGGCTGAGAATGTCTGCCTCGGCAATAAACTGGGACATAAATTCTTCAAAAGCAAATCACAGATGAATGAAGAAACAACAAAAATTCTGAAGAGTCTCGGCTTGGATATTGATCCGGAAACCATGGTATCTGCACTGTCCACAGGCCAGCAACAGATGGTGGAAATTGCCAAATCCATGATTAAAAATGTCAAGGTACTGATCATGGACGAGCCGACAGCTTCCCTTTCCAAAGGTGAGACAGAAAACCTGCTGGAAATGGTAGAAACCCTAAAACAGAAGGGGATCACCATTCTGTACATCTCCCACAGACTCGAAGAAGTATTCCGCATCTCTGATCGCATAACCATTTTGCGTGATGGTACCTATATCGGAACAAGATATACAAAGGATACAACCAGAAAAGATCTGATTAAGATGATGGTAGGCAGAGATATCGGGGATGAGTATCCCAAACGTGATACAAAACCTTCCGATGAAGTAGTACTTGAAGTCAGAAACCTTTGCGGACAGGGTGATGAAAATGTCTCTTTCCAGTTACATCGCGGCGAAGTGTTAGGCGTAGCCGGACTGGTTGGTGCGGGAAGATCGGAAATGGCAAAAATGATCTTCGGATATCTGAAAAAAGACTCCGGGGAAATCTATATTCACGGAAAAAAGACAGATGTCAAATCTACCAAAGAAGCAATTCAAAACGGAATCGGACTTGTTCCGGAAGACCGCAAAAGAGAAGGTATTTTCCTGGAATATCCGATTGAATGGAATATTCCGATCATGTCCATTCATAAATTATGCAACGGAATCTTCCTGGATAATAAGCGGATCAAGGATACTGTAGATCATTATATCGACAGTCTGAGTATTGCCACACCGAATCCGCAGCAGCTCGTCAGAAACCTTTCAGGCGGTAATCAGCAGAAAGTTGCAGTCGCAAAAACATTAGGCACAAATGCAGATATTCTGATCATGGACGAACCGACAAGAGGTATTGATGTAGGCGCAAAACAGGAAATTTATAACCTGATCAACAGCCTGGTTGCACAAGGAAAATCCATTCTGATGATCTCTTCCGAGATGGAAGAAATCATGGGTATGAGCGATCGTATCATGGTGTTCTATGAAGGTGAAGTTACAGGTTTTGTAGATGCAAAAGACTTTGATCAAAATCGTATTATGTCATTGGCTTCAGGCATACAGGAAGCATAAAAAGGAGATAGAAGAATATGAAACAGTTTAACTTTGGAGATTTTTTCAGAAAATACATGGCATGGATTATTCTTGCCTTCATCATCATTGTATTCTCATTTACACCGAATTTTTTCTCAGCCGGTAATATTATCAACATTCTGGCGCAGAATGCCTATGCGGTAATTTGTTCCCTGGGTGTTGCCTTCCTGATGATGTCCGGTGACATTGACTTATCCGTCGGTTACATCATGAGCTTATGTGCAGTTACAGCCGGTATCTTAAATGTACAATTGCAGCTGCCTGCAGTTGTCACTGTCATCCTGGTTCTTGCCTTAGGCGTATTGCTGAGCATGCTCAACAACTTTCTCAGCAGATTGTTAAAACTGAACCGTTTCATGACAACTGTTGCAACCATGTCCATCTATCAGGGTGCTTCATATATCGTTTCAAAATCCGTATCCATTCGCGGCTTCTCTGAATCCTTTAAGGCAATCGGCCAGGCAAGAATCGGATCCATTCCTCTGCCGATTATCATCATGTTTGTTCTGCTGATCATCTGCAGCATTCTGTTAAGCAAGACATATTTCGGCCAGTATGTATATGCATTGGGCGGAAATGCCGAAGCAGCAAACCTTGCCGGTATCAATGTATCCAAGATGCGTTATATCATCTCCGCTTTAGCAGGTGCATTAATCGCATTATCCGCAATCATACTGACCGCCAGACTTGGTTCTGCACATTCTACAACCGGCCCGGGTACAGAGTTTACAGCGATTACAGGAATTCTTCTCGGCGGTGTATCTGTCAGAGGCGGTGAAGGCAAGATGACAAGCGTATTTGCCGGTGTATTGATTATCTCTATTCTCACAAACGGTATGCAGCTTGCAGGTCTTGATACTTACTACCAGTTTGTCGCAAAAGGTATTATCATGTTAGTGGCTATCGGTATTGATGTATTCAATCTGAACCGCAGACAGGTTGTCAGAAAGGCAGATAAATAATGGCGTTGTATTGGTATAAGGATTTAGGAGACAACATTTATAAAATAGAAGGTCAGGGTGCAGTCGGAATGTATCTTGTCATGGGTACAAAAAAAGCAGCACTTCTGGATACAGGTGTAGGCATAGGAAACCTGAAAGAATATGTGGAAACATTAACGGATCTTCCTGTTGAAGTATATCTGACACATGGACATATGGACCATGCCGGAGGTATCTATTCCTTCGATCATGTTTATGTCAATGAAAGAGATAACCAGCTGTTGAAAGATACCACCACCAAAAAGGAAAGACTTGCTTACGCAAGCATTATCCGTCAGTTCTTCAACTATACGGAATGGACAGAGGATGATCTGATTGAACAGAAAGAGATTCGTCTGATGAATATTGAGCCGGGAGATGTTATTGATCTTGGCGGAAGAACATTAACAGTAATTGACTTCCATGGACATACGCAGGGATCGGTTGCTTTCTACGATGATCAGACAAAAACCGTATTCCTCGGAGACGGCTGTAATAACAGTACCTTCATGTTTCTGGATGGAAGCACGGATATTCAGACCTATCTGCAGACATTACAGAACTTTAAAAAGGAATGGATGCCTAAAACAGAGAGACTGATCATCTGTCATGACTATGATTCTATTCCGATGGATTGTATTGACAATGTCATAGAATGTTGTGAAAAGATTCTTGCCGGAACAGATGACAAGGCAAAATTTGAACATCCGAATCCTGAATTTGCATCGAAACCTGCAAGATGGGCATGTGAAGGCGGCCCGGACCGTTTGGATGGAAAGTTTGGTAATATTGTATACAATTACGAAAGAATAAAATAAAATTGTATATAAAGAAAGCAGGTGCATTATGAGTGAGAGAAAAGCAGCGTTGCCAAGAGATCTGAAGCAGAAAAACTATGAGGCTATTTTACGGGCATTGGCGGATAAAAAAACCTTTGCGGTAAATCAGATTGCTGATGCTACAAAAATCAGCCGACTTACAGTTGCAAAAGCTGTAGAATCATTCATTGAGCACGAAATTGTCATACCTGCCGGCAAGGGGAGTTCCACCAGTGTCGGAGGAAAGAAACCGAAAGAATATACATTAAATCCGGATCGTTATGTGATATGCATCAGTCCTGCGCAACAGCATCTGACCTTTACACTGATCAGCTTGAACGGTGTTGTGCATGATTGTATTGAAATGGATTTTCAAGCCAGAATCATGACTGCTTCCTATCAGGAATATCTGAAAAATACCACTGACAACATTGTGATGCTGGTGGAGAAGAATCATATTTCCCCGGAACAGGTATTGGGAGTCATAGCTTGTTTTGGTGGCATTATTGATTCACAAAACGGCATGATCATCACTTCTTATCCAAGGCACTGGGGACAGAATCTGCCTGTAGTAGAAGATTTGAAGAAACTGATCCCGTTTCCGGTAAAGATTTATATTGAAAATGTTTCCAAAGTCACTGCCAGTATATTGATGTTTGATCCTGAAGCGGCAGATAAAAAAGTGGCTGTTGTATATACCGATTACGGTACTGCAATAACCTTCCTTGATAACGGGATGATTCCTGCTACCAGACATCATACCAGCGGTGAATTCGGACATATCTGTCTTGAACCGGATGATGAAGATGTATGTGACTGCGGCGCAAGAGGATGTCTTGAAGTGCTGATCAGCCAGAGAAGAATTTCCAGACTGGTTGATGCACTGGATAAAAAAGCCAAAAATGCACTTTTGGCGGATTACAA